>JAUVKW010000010.1 GCA_030596025.1 Bacteroidota bacterium
GTGATCTTTCTGACCTGGCAGCAGAAAAATATGATATTCTTGTATTTTACAGTCCTACCGGTATTAAATCTCTTGTTCATAATTTTCCGGATTGGAAACAGGAAGAAACCAAGATTGCTTCTTTTGGACCAACAACCGCCAAGGCAGTTAAGGGTGCTGGCTTGAGGCTGGATATTGCTGCCCCAAACTCCAAGGCTCCCTCTATGACTATGGCTCTAGAGCATTTTATTATAGAATACAACAAAAACAACAGGTAGATATCCTGGTGAGTTTTGTTGTTTGTTAAATATGGTTCCAAAAACCTTATTTTACATTATTTTATTCTTCCTCCGGTGATAAAAAATTCTTTTAAAAAACAGGAGCGGCTTACAGGCAATAAAAATTTTGAAAAGCTTTTGTCCGAAGGACAACGCGTTTACCTGTTCCCTTTTACAATTTATTGGACACATTTTCCTGATAAAAAGCCTCCTGTTAGAATTGCTATAAGTATTCCAAAAAGAAAGTTCAAAAGAGCGCCGGCAAGAAACTTATTAAAAAGGAGGGTGCGGGAATCATATCGTGCAAATAAGCATGAACTAAATACTTTACTTGAAGACCGGAATTTACAGCTCCATATATTGCTTGTTTATGTATCTGATGAAATTATTGAAGTCGAAATAATTAACCGGAAAATTATTGAAGTACTGAATCATTTGACAAAAACTTTTTCAAAATAATGAAAAAGCTTCTAAATTATATATTTATTGGCCTGGTACGCTTTTATCAGCTATCTATATCTCCCCTCTTACCCTCCTCGTGCAGATATACACCAACATGTTCTAATTACAGCCTTGAAGCCCTCAAAAAACATGGCCCATTTAGGGGAGGGTGGCTTTCTATAAAACGTTTTCTTTCCTGCAATCCATGGGGTGGTCATGGTCACGATCCTGTTCCATAAATTGCTTGTTAAAAATTGTTAATCTCTTTTAATATTCATTTATTCCGGATAAAAATTCCTATTTTGCCGCCTTCACAAAAGTTCTCAAATATTAAATTCAAATAAAATGACTCTGTTTTCTAAATCCTCAATTAAAATTACAGCATTAGGCATAATGCTTATTATCATTTCGGTCGGACTTCTTTCTTTCAGTGAAAGTCGTGATTTTAAACTGGTAAAAAATTTAGAGGTTTTTTCAAATCTCTTCAGGGAGCTGAATTATTATTATGTAGATAGCCCGGATCCTGAAAAACTTATTCAGACAGGGATAAATGCCATGCTCAAAACCCTTGATCCCTATACTGTATACATATCTGAAGAGGATCTGGATGATTTCAAGTTTACTACAACCGGACATTACGGGGGTGTTGGTTCCCTTATTAGAAAAACGAAGGATTATGTATTAATCACTGATGTTTATAAGGGTTTTCCTGCTGACATCTCGGGATTGAAAAGCGGAGATTTAATTATGTCTGTGGATGGAATTTCAATAAAGGGTAAAAGCAGCTCAGAAGTTAGTGGACTGCTGAAGGGTCTTCCAGGATCAATTGTTGAAATAAGTGTTAGTCGTTACGGAAGTGAAGAACCTGTCTCGTTTACACTTGAACGAAAAGAAATTAATATTCCCAATGTTCCTTATTATGGATTGGTCGGTGAGGGAGTTGGCTATATAAGATTGTCAAATTTCAGAACCGGTTCAGGCAAAGAGGTTCGTAAGGCATTAAGTGACTTGAAAAATAATTATGGGGCAGAGGCGATAATTCTTGACCTCAGGGGAAATCCGGGAGGTTTATTAATAGAGGCGGTTGGAGTGTCAAACCTGTTTGTACCACGAGGGGAGGAAATTGTAAGCACCAGGGGTAAAATTGAAGAGTATTATCATAACTATCAGGCTCCAAATCAACCTGTAGCTGAAAAAATACCTCTTGCTGTTTTAGTTGACCGGGGTTCTGCTTCGGCTGCAGAGATTGTTGCAGGATCATTGCAGGATTTGGATAGGGGAATAATTGTTGGTGGAAGAACTTATGGGAAAGGGCTGGTTCAAACCACCCGTCCACTTGGATATAATAACCAGCTAAAAGTGACAACTGCAAAATATTATATCCCCAGTGGAAGATGCATTCAGGCGGTAGATTATTCAAATAGAAATGAAGATGGAAGTGTCGGACATATTCCCGATTCTTTAATATCTGAGTTTAAAACCCGAAACGGCAGGATTGTTTATGATGGAGGGGGAATATTGCCAGATGTTGAGGTTGTGCCTAAAGATGCCGGACTGATTACAATTAATCTTTATGCCCAGGATGTATTTTTTGATTATTCCACAAAATTTGCATCAGAAAATCCTGAAATTCTTCCAGCTTCAGACTTTGAATTTAGCGAAAAGGACTTCCTCGCCTTTTGTGATTTTGTTGTTGAAAAAGATTTTCATTATGAAATTCGAAGCAATGCTGCTTATGAGTCATTAATTAAAGCGGCCAAGAAAGATAACTTATATGAGAATAATCAAGAAGCTTTTCTTCATCTAAAAACCTTGCTTAAACATGATCTTAGCGCGTGTCTTCAGAGCCACAAAGAAGAAATTATTCAATTCCTTACAAGTGAAATAGCCGGAAGGTATTATTATCAGGCGGGTGGTATTGAAAGCTCTTTGAAGTGGGATGATGACATAGAAGCTGCTAAAAATGTCTTATTAAATAAGGATAAATATCTTTCTATCCTCAATCCTGAACATGCCGATAAGGTACTTGCAAGATCGAATTAGGTTGCTGTTATGCTTTTTCATGCGGTCCGGGAAATCTTATTCAACTATTAAATCAGACGCTGCGGACCTCCTTTGTGTTATGTATTGTACCAGGGGCGCTGCCCCTGGCTAATATATTTCGCACCGCTGGTGCTAAAGATAAAAAGGATTGTCAGCCTACTTCTCAGTAGACAGGCAGGGAACTCCGATTAATGATTTGTGATATGTATGAAAATCTGAAATCTAAAATCGTTAATCGGTGTTCGATATTCAAAACTACCCTCCGGCAAATGGAGGAATTAACGCAATTTCATCTCCTTCTTTGAAGATCTGTTTTTCATTTACAGCCTGTTGATTTACATATACCTGAAATTGATATTGCTTAAGCTCCGGGTATTGATCGAATAGTTTGTGCTTCAGTTCTTTAATAGAAAATATATCTGTGTATTCAAGCTCCCGGGATTTTGCCAGAGTTGAAAGAATGCCAAATAACAATATTTTTATTTTCATGCGTTCATAATGCTTTAAATTTTAAGCAATTAACCCTAAAAAACCCTGTCAGGACTTCGACCCTGACAAGTTTTTCCTATTTTTCCCTGAGCCCCGTGCCCTGCGCCCTGTGCCTTTATGAATTCTGCGTATCAATGCGCTTCCAGCCAATTGCGTCCCAGGCCAAATTCAGTTTTTAATGAAACCTTTAGAGAAACTACATTTTCCATAATTGGAATTATGGTTTTTGTCAGTAATTCGATTTCTGGCTCATAAACATCAAAAACCAGTTCGTCATGCACCTGTAGAATCATTTTTGAGCGCATTTGGGCCTTTTTTATGGCACGATCCACATCAATCATCGCAAGCTTAATAATATCGGCAGCGGAGCCCTGAATAGGTGCGTTTATTGCATTTCTTTCAGCCATTCCTCTAATCATAGCATTCCTTGATGTAATATCATTTAAGATCCTTCGCCTACCCATTATTGTTTCAACATATCCAGTGTCTCTCGCCTTATTAATGCTCTCATCCATATAGGCCTTAATCCGGGGATAAGATTGAAAGTATCCCTCTATCAACAGGGCTGCATCTTGCCTGGGAATATTAAGTCTTTGAGAGAGACCAAAGGCAGAAATCCCATAGATAATCCCGAAATTTGCTGTTTTGGCGCGACTTCTCATTTCCCGGGTAACTTCTTCCAGCTTTACCTGGTAAATCAGGGCCGCAGTAGCTGTATGAATATCCTCACCCTTTTTAAACGCTTCGATCATAGCCTCATCTTCACTCATGTGTGCCATTAATCGCAATTCTATCTGGGAATAGTCTGCTGATAATAGTCGGTAATCAGAGCCGGTTGGGATAAAGGCTTTTCTTATTTCTCTTCCTTTTTCTTCACGTATTGGTATGTTCTGAAGATTTGGATTTGTGGAACTCAATCTGCCTGTAGCTGCAATTGCCTGATTGAAGGAGGTGTGGATTTTTCCAGTCTTCGGGTAAATTAATTTTGGCAAAGATTCCACATAGGTGCTCAACAATTTTTTCAATGAGCGGTACTCTAACACTTTGGGAATTATTTCGTGCTTGTCTTTTAATTTAACCAGCACATTCTCACTTGTTGAATATTGTTTGCTTTTTGTTTTTCTTGCTCCCCCGGAGATCATGAGTTTATCAAAAAGTATCTCTCCAAGTTGTTTGGGAGATGAAATGTTGAATTCCTGTCCGGCCAGATTTATTATTTCTTCTTCCAGGGCTAAAAGCTCTTTCCTGAGAATTTTTGCAAATGCATCCAGGGCTTCGACATCCAGCTTTACTCCCTCCCTTTCCATTGAGCACAACACAGGAATCAGGGGCATTTCAATTTTATCTGCCAGGGAAAGCAGTGTTTTTTCTGAAAGTTCTTTGTACAGAATTTTTTTAAGCTGAAAACTTATATCTGCATCTTCGGCAGCGTATTCTTTAATTTCCTCAAGAGGAACGTTTTGCATACTTTTCTGTGTAGGACCCCTTTTCCCGATTAGCTGTTCAATTTCTATGGGAGCATAGTTCAAATACCTGCCTGCCAAAAAATTAAGATTGTGCTTTTGATCCGGCTCAATTAAGTAATGGGCAATCATAGTATCAAACAAGGGGCCCTTTACATTTATATCATAATTCTTTAAAATATGAATGTCGAATTTTATATTCTGACCTATTTTGGTAATTTTCATGTCTAAAAGCAAGCCCGAAAATTCTTCTAATATTTTTCTTGTTTCAGATTTGCTTTCAGGAAAAGGCACATACCAGCCATTATGTTCTTTATAGGAAAAAGCAATACCAACCAGTTCTGAATTCAGTACATCCAGTCCTGTGGTTTCTGTATCAAAACAAAATTCGCTTTTACTTGCAAGTTCACTGATCAGCTCCTTCCTTATATATGGAGTATCAGCCAAAACATAGTTGTGTTTAGTATTATGAATAGTATTAAGATCCGAAATTGTTTCTTTTGTCCCCGGACTGGTATCAAAATCGTCAAATAAGCTTGCCTGAATATGTGTTTTCACTACGGGGCCTTTACCTTCCCGTCCCAAAATCCTTGCTGAAATGGCTTTGAATTCAAGCTCCAGAAATAAGCTGCTTAAAGAATCTATGTTTGGAGCTTTTCTTTCAAGATCTTTTGCAACAAATGGTGTAGATACATTTTGATCAATAGTAACAAGCTTTTTTGAAAGTTTTATCTGATCAATATTGTTTTCAATATTTTCTCGCTGTTTGCCCTTGAGCAAGGAAACATTATCAAACAAGTTCTCAATGGAGCCAAATTCAGAAATTAGTTTTTTTGATGTTTTCTCGCCTATTCCGGGAGCTCCCGGAACATTGTCAGCAGCATCCCCCCATAAAGCTAACACATCAATAACCTGTAATGGGTCCTGTACCAGAAACTTTTCTTTTACTTCTTTTACCGACCATAATTCTGGTCCTGAGCCCCCTCTTCCCGGTTTTAACATATGAATTTTTTCAGATACCAGCTGTGTAAAATCTTTGTCGGGAGTAACCATAAATACTTCAAACCCTTTTTTCTCGGCTTTTTTTGCCAGGGTCCCAATAACATCATCGGCTTCATATCCTTTAACCTCTATGACGGGAATATTAAACCCACGGATAATATCCTTGATATAGGGAACAGATTTAATGATATCTTCCGGGGTGGCGTCCCTGTTTGCCTTATATTCGGAATACATTTCATGCCGAAAGTTTGGTCCGGGCGGGTCAAAAACAACTGCAATGTGACTTGGGTTTTTTGTCTGAATTATTTCATCAAGAGAGTTGGTAAATCCAAAAATTGCAGAGGTATTAAGTCCCTTTGAGTTGAATCGGGGATTCCGGATAAATGCAAAATAAGCCCGGAATATTAGTGCGTACGCATCTAAAATATACAAACTTTTTTCAGCCTGATCTGAAGTTGAACTATTCATTGATTTTATTGTTTTTCGTTGTCAGAAGCAAACCAGTCGGCATAAGAATTTTCTGTTTCAAACAATCTTAAGTTATGCAGGGAAACATTTGCAGGGAGTTTGTCTGAGATAATTCCTGCAAAATGGGCAACCATATTTTCGCATGTAGGCTGATATTCACTTATTTCATATTTATCAAACATTTGATCAATATTTTGCATGAATTTGTGTGGGGCATTTTTACTTACAACTACAGAATGATCAAAACGCGCAATGATATTTTCATTAACAATTCTTTTTAAATCACCAAAATCTATAACCATTCCATATTTCATGTTTTCTATATCTGATTCCGGAATCCCGGAAACAGTTACCAGCAATTTGTAAGAATGTCCATGAATATTTTTACATGGGCCATTATAATTCCAAAGGGCATGGGCCATTTCAAAATTGAAAATCTTCGTAACTCTTATCATTTTATTTCATTTATTATTACACTATAAAGATAAGGTCTAAAGGTCAAAGGGTCTAAAGTCGAAGTGTAAAATTATAAACAGGATACTAAGGGCGTGATGTGGTAATATATTGGTGTTTTAAAACCCCTTACTCTATTCTCCTGTTGAAAATGGATGATGGTAGATAAGAAAGTGAACAAGAAGTTTTGGGTGCATAATTATAAAAAATCTGCGATTATCAGTGTAATCAGCGTGAAATAATCTCTCGCAGATAACACAGATTTATGCATAAAACCCAGAATATGGGATAATGCCCTGTTAAAATAGCGTCTATACACACCTGCTTACGCAATCAATAATACGCGTAAGATTATCGTGTTTCAAATAATAAAAAGTGTTTTTACCTTTTCTTTGCGAAGCAAGAACTCCCTTGTCTTTCAATATACCTAAGTGGTGTGAAGTTGTAGATTGTTCAATGCTAAGGCGATTATGAATTTCGGTTACTGTAAGTTTTTTTCCTTTATCCAGGTGATTTAATATGGCCAGTCGCATTGGATGTGCAATTGCCCTTAACATACTGGCTGCAGCCTCCAGTTGTTCAGAATTTAAATCTTTTATTTTCATTGTTGTAGTTTTTGCTTATTTAAATTGTTTTCGTAAATGTCAAAGTATTAATATTTACATTTTTATAAATGCAAATATATAAATACCTGCAATCTCAAAAAAAAACAATTATCATATATTCTTATCTTTGACAAACAACAATGTGTTATGTCTAAAATTAACCAAATAAAATCCCCTATAAAACAAGAAATGAAAGAGTTTGATCGCTTTTTCAAATCATCTTTAAAAAGCAAGGTGCCCCTTGTTGATCTAATTACTAATTATATACTCAGAAGAAAGGGAAAGCAATTACGTCCAATGTTTGTATTTCTTTCTGCAAAAATGCTTGGTGAAATAAATGAGACCAGTTATACCGCTGCTTCCCTGATTGAGTTGTTGCATACTGCCACCCTGATTCATGACGATGTGGTTGATGAGTCTTATGAAAGGCGTGGTTTTTTTTCCATTAATGCCCTGTGGAAATCAAAAATTGCTGTACTATTGGGAGATTATCTTCTTTCAAAGGGTCTGTTGCTGGCACTTGAAAAAAAGGAATTAGAAATTCTCGAAATTGTTGCTGAGGCTGTCAGGGAAATTAGCGAGGGGGAGCTTTTTCAAATTCAAAAGTCCCTGAAGCTCAATATTTCTGAAGAAGAATATTTCGAAATCATAAGAAAAAAAACTGCCACACTGATCGCCGCCTGCACAGCTGCCGGAGCAAAATCTGTAGGAGCTACAGAAGAAGTTCTTGGTAAGATGAAAAAATTTGGAGAACATGCAGGAATTGCTTTTCAAATCCGGGATGATCTTTTTGATTATCAAAAAAACGGATTGGTAGGTAAACCAAAGGGTAATGATATCAAAGAAAAAAAACTTACACTTCCCCTGATTTATTCCCTGGAAAAAGCCAGCATTAGAAAAAGGAAACACATTCTGAGATTAATTGTCAGGCAGGGAAAATCATCCGGAAATCTTGAAGATATAATTCGTTTTGTTGAAGATTCGGGAGGAATTGATTATTCCACTAAAAGAATGAACGAATATAAAAATATTGCACTTGAGTCAATTTCTTCATTTCCCGAAAACGAATCAAAACTTGCCCTGATAGAATTAGTTAATTATTCAATTGACAGAAAAAAATAGAATCCTGGTTATTTCCGTAAGAGAGGTGTCATTCTTCCTACCACCCCAACCCTCGAGTACTCGGGTTTACCCCTCCTTGAATAAAAAGGAGAATTTAAGAATCTGCTATTAACAAATCTTCAGCATTTTCTTTTTTAAAAAAACAAATTATTAAAAGCCATAGACGGGGGTGAAATCTGCTGGATTTTGCAGGGAAGTGTACTGCATTGTGTAAAATATTTTAACTACAGGTAGTTAAGCGCACGAAAAACATATTATAAGGTGCTAATATTTAGCCCCTTAGCTCAATTTGTTTGTATTCTACATATTTTCTCATTTAGAGGAATTTTGTAGGTATTGTTCCAAAATTTTGGCTTTTGCCTCACCAAGGATGATTTTTAGTTCTTCAAACTTTAATTTTTTAATCCTTTCCACACTTTTATATTTGGTCAATAATTTTTGAATTGACTTTGGGCCGATTCCAATAATTTTATCAAATTCTGAATTCATAAATTCATTTGAACGTTTTTGCCTATGAAAAGAAATTCCAAATCTATGTGCTTCGTTTCTTAAATTCTGGATCAACCTTAATGATTGTGAATTTTTATCCAGATATAATGGAACAGGATCGGCAGGAACATAAATTTCCTCCAATCTTTTAGCAATCCCAAAAAGAGGAATTTTTCCTCTCAAATTTAATTCCTCCAGGGCATTTATTGCTGCATTTAGCTGCGCTTTGCCACCATCTACGAAAACAGCTTTCGGCAATTCTTTTTTTTCCTCTAATAATCTCTTATACCTGCGAAAAATAACTTCTTTCATTGAAGCATAATCATTAGCTCCCTTAACTGTTTTAATATTATAATGCCTGTATTCTCTTTTACTGGGTTTGCCGTTTCTAAAAACAACACAGGCTGCCACCGGGTTGCTCCCCTGAATATTAGAATTATCAAAGCATTCAATATGATTGGGCAGAACTTTTAGGTGTAAGTCCTTTTTAAACGCTTCCATCAATCCTGTTTTCGTTTCCCGCAGTTTTGCCATCTCCTGTCTTTTCTTCTGTTCAAGCATAAAGTAACCTGCATTTCTTTCTGACAGCTCAAGTAATTTTTTCTTTTCTCCTCTTTTGGGAACAATAAACTTTATCCCGGGAAGATCATATTCGGGCAAAAAGGGAACCAGGGTTTCACGTGAAACATTTCCAAGCCTTTGATGTATTTCCGTAATTGCCAACGTGATAAGCTCTTCCTTTGTTTCCTCCAGCTTCTTTTTCATCTGCAAAGACCGGGATTGAATAATTGCCCCCCCAATTACTCTCAAATAATTTACAAAAGCAGTATTCTTATCTTCGACAATGCTAAAAACATCAATATTGGTAATTCTGGGACTTACCACTGTAGATTTGCTTTTGTAGTTATCAATAATTTTAATTTTTCCCTTTATATATAATGCTTCTTCATACTTATAATCAGCAGAGTATTGTTTCATCAAGGATTTAAGGTATTCCTGTAAACCATGAATATTCCCCTTCAGGATTGACCTTACATTTTCTACTATTTCCAGGTATTCTTCTTCTGTCTGCCTGCCAACACAGGGGGCTTTGCATTTCCCAAGATGGTATTCCAGGCAAATTTTAAACTTTTGTTTCTTAATGTTTTGTTCGGTAAGCTTCAGGCTGCAGGTTCTGATTGGATATAACTGCCTTATCAGATCAAGTATGGTTCTTACAAGAACCATTGAGGTGTAGGGTCCGTAATATTCTGATCCGTCATTAATTTTATTCCTTGTTGTAAATATTCTGGGAAAATTTTCATTCTTTATGCAAATCCAGGGGAAGCTTTTATCGTCCTTCAGCAGCACATTATATCTTGGCTGATACTTCTTTATTAAATTGTTTTCAAGCAGCAGGGCATCTGACTCGGAGTCAACAACAATGTAATTCATTGATTGGATCCTGGAAACCAGAACGCGTGTTTTTCCAGTGTTTTTCTTGGTAAAATACGAGTTGACTCTCTTTTTCAGGTTTTTTGCTTTGCCAACATAGATCACCTCATCTCTATCATTAAGATATAGGTATACGCCTGGATTATAGGGCAATAGGCTGACTTCTGATTTCAGTTTCTCTATATATTTTGTGTGTTTTGCCACAGTTATAAAAATAATACATTTTAATTAATGGCAAATTTATTGTGGAGCATAAGCAGCAAATATTTTGATTTAGGCTTGTTGGGCTTTTTGAAGAATCCGTGATTGCTCCAAAAAATAATAAATCCTGTTTTGTGCGGTCCGGGAAGCGCTATTTAGCTATTAAACCAGACGCTGCGGACCTGTTTGGTAGTTTGTATTGTACCAGGGGCGCTGCCCCTGGCTATTATCTGATGCCCTTTCAGGGCGAATAATCAGTACGTTTTTAATTGAGTAGCTATAAGCCTGTCTGCTGAAAGGTGATGAACATCTTGATATACAGGAGCTTGCCCCATTATATCATTTATTTCTTTTTGGTTATTTGTTCCTTTTCTATAAAAAGCGACACGGGTTTGAACTGCTGTACATCAAACAGGCCTTTGTCGCCTATTTTAAGCTCTGGTATAACAAGCAATGCCATAAAGGCAAGGGTCATAAAGGGGGCCTTCATTTTAGTGCAAATCAGGGATGCTTTTTTGTTTAAATCCTTATATGCCTGAGCCACAAATTTCGGATCTGCAGTAGACATAAGTCCTGCAAGTTCTAATTTTAATATATCTGTGTTTTTTCCATCATTAACAGCAATACCGCCCCTGCACTCTATCACATTATTGATTACTTCTGTAATTTGTTCATCGCTTGAACCTATGGCAACAATATTATGACTGTCATGTGCAATGCTGGAGGCCAGGGCTCCATTTTTAATTCCGAAACCTGTTATAAATCCCACCACCGGGGGTTCAGGCACATACCTGTTAAGAACCACGATCTTAACAATATCTTCGTCAGGTAATGCCATAGCTTCTCCGTGGTTGAGCTTAATGTTCCTGATTAACTGGCGGGTTATGAGCTCGCCATCGAGAGCTTCAATTACTCTCACCTTTTCAGACCTGCCTTTAATTTTCAGATCTGTTGATTTAATTGGCTTTGCCTCAAATTTATTTATTGGAATTGGCTGCGAATACTCAAATAAAACATCTCCATCCTTATAAACAGGAGACCCGTCTATCCAGGTTTCCAGGATATTGAAATTCTCAGGATTATCAATAATAATCAGGTCAGCAGGATCTCCGACTCTTAATATACATCCAGCCAGCCGGTAATGTCTGATTGGATTTATAATAGCAGCCGTAAGCAAATTAAATATATCCAGACCCTTATTTAATCCTTTCTGTATCAGCCGGTTTATATGTCCTGCCATCAAATCATCCGGATGTAAATCATCTGAACAAAGCATTACTTTATCAGGATATTTATCAATAAGATTATGTAATTTTTCAAAGTTCCTTGCTGCGCTTCCTTCCCGGATCTGTATCATCATGCCGGCATCAATTTTTTCTTCAGCTTCTTCAATCGTTGAGCATTCATGATCTGTTGAAATCCCGGCAGCTACATACTTTATTAAGTCATTTCCGGAAATTCCCGGAGCATGTCCGTCTATTGGTTTATTTATGCGTTTCGCGTAATTAATTTTTTTTACTACATCCCTGTCTGAAAATATTACTCCCGGGTAGTTCATCATTTCTGACATATATTTTATGTCACTCCTCTCGATTAATTCTTTTACATCACCAGGCCCTATAATCTCTCCTGATGTTTCAAAAGAAGTAGCTGGAACACAGGAGGGCACACCAAAATTGAATTTAAAGGGGACCCTGTTTCCGTCATTTATCATATATTCTATTCCCTTTTTCCCCAGCACATTCCCAATCTCGTGGGGGTCAGATACGCAGGATACTGTTCCGTGCCTCACAGCTAATTTCGCAAATGCTCCGGGAGAAAGCATAGAGCTTTCAATATGTATATGAGAATCTATAAGTCCTGGCAAAATATATGTTGCATCTTTTTCTTTACTTACCTTTTGTATTCTGGTAATTCTTCCATTCTCAATATAGATCTCTCCGTAATAAATCACTTTATTAATTACGTCTACAATATTTCCTTTAATTATTTTTTTCATGTTTTTTCGTTCCACGTGGAACATTATCTGCCTATAAAAACTAAAAGTACTGAAATATCTGAGGGAGAGACCCCAATAATTCTGCTAGCCTGGCCAATTGTTTTTGGTTTTATTTTTTTTAATTTTTGTCTTCCCTCTGTTGAAATTGACTTCATCTCTTCAAAAACAACTTCTTCCGGTATTCTAATATGCTCCAGCCTCTTTATTTTATCTGCCATTAATCTTTCCCTGGCAATATATCCTGAATATTTTATCATAATTTCAACCGACTCTATAATCTCCCTTTTCAGCGCTCCTAAATTTTTTACCTTTTCTCTAAGTTGTTTTGAGTTTTTTTCAATATGCACAAATTTTATCTCTGGTCTCTTTAGTAATTCCGAAGCTTTTACAGATTGTTTAAGAATACTAGTTTTTTGCATTTTTAACTCTTCGTTAATCTCTTCAGGCCTAACAGACAACTTTTTTACAAACTCTATTATTTTATCTCTCAAAATATACTTTCTCTCACATAGCTCCCATCTTTCTATACTTGCCAATCCAATTTTATAAGCTTTTTCGGTTAGTCGTTTATCTGCATCATCCTGTCTTAGCAGTATTCTATACTCTGCTCTCGATGTAAACATTCTATATGGCTCATCTACTCCTTTTGTAACCAGATCGTCTATTAGAACGCCTATATAGGCCTCATCACGTTGCAAAATTAATTCATCCTTTCCTTCAACTTCTAAATGTGCATTTATTCCAGCAATCAGACCCTGAGCTCCTGCCTCTTCATACCCGGTAGTTCCATTTACCTGTCCGGCAAAAAACAGGTTTTTTATTAGTTTTGTTTCCATTGTATGATACAGCTGTGTAGGATCGAAATAGTCATACTCTATAGCATATCCCGGCCTGAATATTTTAGCCTTTTCAAACCCCTGTATTTTCCTCAACCCTTCATATTGAACCTTCCATGGAAGTGAAGATGCAAATCCATTTAAATAATATTCTACACCGTTTAAACCCTCAGGTTCAAGAAATAATTGGTGTTTGTCTTTGTCGGCAAACGTTACAATTTTATCTTCAATGCTTGGACAATATCTCGGTCCAATACTCGAAATAGTTCCATCGAAAAGTGGAGAATCCTTAATACCCGTTTCTAATGTAGAATGAACCTCATTGTCAGTATGAGCGATATAACAACTCAACTGCTTATCAATGGGTTTATTATAATTTAAATACGAGAAATATCCGCCACCCTCATCTCCCTTTTGTTCTGTAAGCTTAGAAAAATCAATGGACCTTCCGTCTATTCTGGCTGGAGTACCGGTTTTCATTCTGCCCTTTGTAAATCCAATTTTCTCAAGAGAATCAGATAAACCCATAGATGGTGGCTCAGCCAGTCTTCCCCCTGCATCCTTTTTCTGACCTATATGTATTAGTCCATTCAGGAATGTTCCGCTAGTAAGTATAACAGTTTTAGCAAATATCTCAACACCCATCTTCGTTCTTATTCCACGTACAATCCTATTCTCAATTATAATCTCCTCCACCATATCCTGCCAAAAATCCAAATTCTTTATTCCTTCCAGGACAGTTCTCCATTCTTCTGAAAATTTCATCCTGTCACATTGCGCCCTGGGGCTCCACATTGCAGGACCCTTTGATCTGTTTAACATTCTGAACTGTATCATAGACTTATCACTAACCAGGCCCGAATAGCCACCCAGGGCATCTATCTCCCTGACTATCTGCCCTTTAGCAATGCCCCCCATTGCCGGATTACATGACATCTGTGCTATTTTTGTCATATCCATAGTAACAAGCATCACTTTTGATCCAAGATTTGCTGCTGCTGCTGCAGCCTCGCTGCCTGCATGACCGGCACCAATAACCAATACATCGTAACTTTGCATTTCAAAAATTTTTACAAAGATACGATAAGCTAATTTTGTAATAAAATGATTATTTCAGGTCAGGATTTACAATTTGACCCATGTAGTAGTTTTCCTTCTCACGAATAACTAATATCTCCCTTTTTAATTTGTCATTATATCCTAATAAATGAAGCAGGCCATGAATAATTACACGATTTACCTCGCTTTCAGTCTCCGCGTCATACTTAGCAGAATTCTCCAAAATACGATCATAGCTAATGAATATATCCCCTGATATTTCATTTTTAATATTATAATTAAATGTTATAACATCAGTATAAAGGTCATGTTTTAAGTATTTCCTATTAATTTCTTTTAGCTCTTCGTCTCCCATAAATATAATATTTATCTCACCAGGAATTTTTTTCTCCTTTAGAATAACAGCTTTAAGCCAATCTTTTGTTGGCTTAACGTTTCCGCGCTTATAATACTTATGTTCTGAATGTATGTGTATGGGCACTTCAGGCAATATTGAAAATTAATTCCACTCCGGCACCATTATCCAGGAAATTCACCTCATCGGAAAGATGATTCATTAGGAATACTCCTCGGCCATGAATATTTTCAATGTTCTCTGGGGCAGTTGGGTCGGGTATATGATCATAATCAAATCCTGGACCTTCATCCTGAATAATAATTCTTAGTTTTTCATTATTGTTTTCCACTCCTATGGCAACAATTTTGTCAGGATTTGACTTATTCCCGTGAACTATGCTGTTGTTAACAGCTTCGATGGAGGCAATAAGCACCTTTCCATACATATCTGACTCCAATGAGTATATTACGGAAATTTCATCTATAAGCTTTTCAACCTCTCGTAGATTCTCCGGAATAGAGTTAATTTTTATCTCTCGTTCCATATTTATGCTAAACATATTGCTTCAAAATTCAAACGCATATAACTTATACTCTAAAAACACTAAAAAGTTACATCTATTATCAACATTTTCATCTGCTTAACCACAATTCAGGGTTCTGGTTTCGCTTTTCATTATAAATTCTGAAATGCAAGGTTGTATTATCTCCTCCTGAACGATCAGTATACACTGTTCCTATTTCTTGTAATGTTTCTACACTCTCCCCAACCTTTATTGTAATATCTATAAGATTTCTATAAACTGTCAAAAAATTTCCATGTCTTATAATAACAGTTTGATTTGCTCCCGGAATTGCAATAATTTTCATTACCTCTCCCTTAAAAACATTTCTAACCTTACTCCCGCTTGTTGTAGTAATGTCAATGCCGCCATTATCAATTTTAACATGTTTCATTACCGGGTGCGGGTGCACTCCGAATTGTCCGGTAACTACACCTGTTCTGGTAGGCCAGGGTAATTTTCCTTTATTTTTAACGAACTCCGCAGAAATTAGTTTTTCTTCTGGATTAAGTTTATAAATGCTCTCCGCTTTTTTTGCTTCTTCATCAAGTATGCGGGCAATTTCAAGATCAAGCTTTCTGGTAATTTCCTCGTTTCTTCTAATTTCCCTTCTAAGCTCTTTTTCTCTTCTTTTCAGTTTACTATAATACCCCCTTTGTTTGCCAATATCCCTATCAAGATTTTCATTTTCTGATTTTAGTTCAGCCAAAATAATCGTTTTTTGCTCCTTTTGGAATATCAGCTCATCACTTTTTAGATTTAACAGGCTTTGAATTTGAACAATCAGGTGAACTTGTTTTTTTCTATACTGTGAATACTGCCTGAGGTATAGTGTTCTTTTATAGACCTGATTAAGATTTTGTGACGAAAATAAATAAATCAGTTCAAAATATGGAGGCCGTCTGTTATACACTGATTGTAAAAGTCTTCCATATTCCATTTTAATTTTTTCAATATCTTCCGTGAGTGAACTAATTACAAGCTCATTATCTTGAATTCTTAATGAAAGTCCAACAAGCTCATCTTCAAGATTTCCAATAAGCTCCAATCTGTTTTTTACCTGCTTGTTTAAAAGCCTTATTCTATTCAGTGAAAGGCTTTGATTTCTAGAGATCTCTTTTAATATTCTATTTGTTTTCTTGATCTCGGTCCTTGCATTTTCTTTACTTACTTCCAGTTCTTCTCTGGTTTGTGCATAGCCAAATCCAAAATTGAGGAACACAACAAATAAAAACCCAATATATTTTACATTCCGTTTTCTCATAAGTCAATTAATCTCCTGACCCGTTTATAAGAACCACTTATTTTAATTTTTTTCGGAAATGTCTTATTAACCTCCCATTTCTCATAATTCAATAAAATCCTGTGTTCTATTTTATCTCTTATATACCAGGCCTTTAGAACAGTTGGTAAAACTAACAGGTCTTTTTCTTCATACTCTGAATATCTAATAATAATGTTTATACTATCCTCTGGCATTACTATTTTCCTTTGCATTAAATATCCATTATTAATGTCATAACAAAATGATTCTTCACGTCTGTCCCTGATTTTTAAGGGTATATAACAATAGCCTGAATCAATAGTATGCCAGTTTACCCGATTATTTATTTCAGAAACCATGCCGTCTCCCATCCCCATCAATAAAAAATTCTCCAGCAAATCAAATTCACTAATTAATCCATATCTTTCTTTAAATTCTATAACAGGCCCTTTATACCATGTTTTATTAAGCCTGTTTAATACTACCAGGCTGTCTTTTTTAACATACAGGCGTATTGCCTCAATGCCAAAATCCAAAGTAATACTTACAATTATTATGCTGTCTTTTATTATCCTTATATTAGAATTAAACTTAATATCTTCATTTTCGAAAGTATAAACTCCCCTGATCTTTTTTATCCAAACCCTTTCAATTTTCTCCTGATTATTTCTGTTAAGCTGGATGATTTTGTTAACGTTCATATAACCATCATCTGTCTTACCAACAAGTCCCTTTACCTTACATCCGGCCATAGTAGATACAAGTATTACTATAACAATAGTGCTAAATTTAAATGATTGACAAAAAGCCCTATTTCTTTTTCTTAACATTATTAATTTTACTCATAAGTTCCTGTTCATCCCCACCTGCTTTCAGGGCCTTTTTCCAATATTCCACAGCCAGATCAAATCTTTTAAGCTTCTCATTAACATCACCATAATGTCTTAATATTTCTTCACTGGGACTGGTTTCGTTTTCAATAGCTTTTCTTAAATACTTTTCGGCAGAATTATATTTTTTCAAACTATACAAAACCCAACCATATGTATCCAGATAGGTTCCATTTAAGGGCTCTGACTCTATACATATTTTGCTCATTTCCAGTGCCTTTTTCAGATTTTCACCTCGCAATGAAAGGTAATAACTATAATTATTAAGTATTAATAAATTCCCGGGATCAATTTTCAATGCATCTTCAAAAGACTTATTTGAATTCTCAAACTGTTCATTATTCTTATACGCTTCTCCCAATAAAGAATAAAATTGTACTAAAACATCATTATTGCCCTCTATAAATCCCAGGCCTCTAAGCAAAATTTTTATAGCTTCAGAGTTGTTTCCTTGTTCTGTACAGGCCAGGCCATTAAAAAAATACAAAATTGGTGCTTCAGGGTATAGTTTTATGGCATTATTGCTATACATATAAAGATCGTCTGTTTCTTCTAATATATTAAGTAAAAAAAGCAACTGCTCCCATACCAGATAGTTCCCCTTATCAAAAGCTATATATTCTTTAAATTGTTTTGATGCAAGTTCGTATTTACCCGTTTTTACATAAAAATCACCAAGCAATGCTAAAATTCTAATGTCTTCTGAATATTGTTTCTGAAAAACATTAAGGCTTTCTACAAGTAGTTTTTGAATATTTTTCAAAAGCTCCGGATCTGAAATCATAGAAACTACCAGATTAAATTTTACCTCCATTCTACTATTGTCGCCTAAAATAACTGAATCAACCACCCTTATCATTTCTTCATATTCTTCATTTACCATGTGATATCTTATAATACTTAGGTTTATCCTGTCATCTTCTGGAAAATTGTATAAGAGCTCTTTATACTTTTCCCCGGCTTTTTCATTTTCTCCTTTCTCATAATATAATTCCGCTAATAAAATTTGGTAGCTAATATTATCCGTAACCACCTCCAAAACTCTTAGTAACTCATTTTCTGCACTTTCATTGTCTCCTGCTTTTCTATAAATATCAACCCTTGCAATAGATACCGACTCCTGAAATCCTACACTTTTTTCAAGTTTATCATACACATTAATCGCTTTATCATATAGTTTCTCTTCTGAATACATGTTTCCAAGCTGAAACATCAAATCCAATTTTTCAGGGTGTTTTTTTACAATATCTTCATATATGATTATGCTGCTATCATTAATTTCCATAGCGTCATACAGGCTGGCCAACTGTAGTTGATACCATAAATTATTGCCATCTGTAATATATGCCTTCCTGGCATATCTTAAGGCCACGGGATAGTCTCTGGCATATAAATATATTGAGCTTAATTCAAACATCGCAGCATCGCTAAGTGGATTAATATCCAGGCATTGTTTGAAATATATTATTGCCTGTCCGTAGTTTCCAACTACTTTTTGCTTAATAGCTTCACTTAAGAGATAATTATAGTTTTTAAGGTCATTACCTTTAAGTTCTTTTTCAGAAATTTCAGTATCAGATGTTACTTTTGTTGTCTGACAAGAAACAATCATAATGCTTGCCATTATTAAAAAAATCCCACAATAATGCAGGCTCTTTTTCTTTATCATTTTCTTAATTCCTAATATGATTAATAAATATTTTTTTTCTTTGCGCCAGTGTGTCCTAAACCACCGTCTCCCCTGCCAGACCATTCCTGCATTTCAACCTCTTTCCATACAATTTTTTCGTGTTTGGCAATAATCATTTGACATATTCTGTTAGCCTGTTCCGTATTTCCAAAAAATAAATTGCAATAAAGAATATTAATAATATGCTGTTCCCAAGAACCAATTCTACAAAAAGTGAGGAAAAAGTAATTTTTGATATTATTAAATAAATAAGAAACGTAAGAATAATGTAAATTGTTATTTTTCTCAAGTCATAGGAAACCTTATAAATCTTTCTCCCCCACAAATAAGAAACAATTATCATTACAAAATATGAAATAAAGTGTGCCCATGCCGATGCCGTATAGCCATATAAAGGAACAAAAACAATATTTATAATAAGTGTTAAGCTGGCGCCTATAAAAGTAATCACCGCGCCATAGCGTGTAAGGTCATTAAGTTTATACCAAATTGAAAGATTTACAAAAATTCCATAAAAAACGAATGCTGCTAATATAATTGGGACAACATTCAGGCCAACCCAATACTGTTCAGGTACCAGGTGTTTGAAAACATTTATATTGAAATTAATAAACAGGAATATAAGCAGACAAAACAAAACAAAATAATTCAATACCCTGGCATAAAGGTGCCGTGCATTTTTATCTTTGGCTTTTGAAAAAAAGAATGGTTCTGCAGCATACCTGAACATTTGTATAAACAGGCCCATTAGTACAGCTATTTTAAAATTTGCACCATAAATTCCTAGTTGCTCGAGTGCTATTTCCCTGTTTGGTAAAAGAAACTTCAGCGAGGCCTTATCAAATGTTTCAATTACAACCCCTGCCAGACCGGCAATTAACAGGGGCAAGGCATATTTTAGTATTTTTTTAAGAATCGTTTTTGAAAAAACAAACCTCGTTTTTAATATCTGCGGTAACAATAACAATAAACTCACAAAGCTTCCACACAGGTTTGCAATAAAAACATATCCAATCCCAATTTCTGCAGAATATATATTTGTTAATACTGAATGGGGGGTTTTGTCAATTTGTCTTGGTATAAAATATAAAAACGCTGTGGCAATGCCAACAATTACTAAAACGTTTATAATTTTAATCATTGCGAATTTGTAAATCTTGTTTTCTATTCGAAGTCTGGCAAAGGGAAGGGCAGAAAAGGCATCAATTCCAACGATTAATGAAAACATTATTATATAGTCTCTGTTTCCCGAATACTGCAAAAAATCTGCTATGCTATCAGAAAATAAAAAAGCCAGGAAAATAAAACCCAGAGATGTGGTAAGCAGGCTTATTAAAGATGAAAAATATACCTTGTCTTTATTATACTCGCCCAGGGCAGTAAACCTAAAATATGCTGTCTCCATTCCGTAGGTCAACAAAATAAGCAAAATTGCCATATAGGCATAGATTTCTGTTACTACACCATATTCTCTCAGGCTAAATATCCGCGAGTAAAATGGAGTTAAAAGGGCATAGTTCAAAACCCTGGGTATTATGGTACCCATGCCATAAACAAGTGTTTGACCTGCAAGTTGCTTAATAGAATTCACATTTTTGCTTTTTCGAATAACAGGGTTGTTCTGATTTAATATTTACTTTTTGTGTCAATATGTATTGTCGCTAAAATATTCATTTTATCTTTAATTTCTTTAAATAGTTTTTGTGTTATTTTATTTGCCTCCCCAAGGCTCATTTCTGCTGGTAAAACTATGTGGAATGTCATTTCGTTATGAAAACCATAGTTATGAATGTGAAAATGATGGAGTCTTAAGTTTCCAGAATAAATTTTCCTGGCAATTTCTTTGATTTCTATAACCTGTTCCGGCTCCGGCTCCCGTCCAAGCAGAACATTAATTGTTTTAAAAATAATAACATAGGCTGAGTAGAAAATAATCAGTGCCACAAATATGCCAAGTAGCCCATCTATCCACCAAACATGTTTTTGAAGGGCTATGCCAATTAATATAATTCCTGAAGAAAATGCATCAGACCGGTGGTGCCACCCATCTGCTTTAATACTTTCAACCCCTGTAATTTTACCAACTCTTAATGCATATTGAGCAAGGGCCTCTTTAGTTAAAAGTGATACAGCTGTAACAACTATGGCAATTATTCCAAAATTTGCGCTTTCTTCATTTTGAAGTTTTTCAACAGATCCACTAATAAAATGAACACCAACAAGTATCAATAAAATTCCGATTACCAGAGAAACTACTATTTCTATCCTTCCATGACCAAACGGATGTTCTTTGTCTGGAGGCCTGGAGGCCCATTTTAATCCAATAATTATCAGAACAGAAGAAATTGTATCACTTAGCGTGTGCCAGGCATCTGCCATAAGGGCAATCGAGCCGGATACAATGCCCGCCCATAATTTTATGCCAAATAATATAACATTGGCAATTCCGGAAATCCATCCTTCTCTTACTCCACTCAAATATTTTTCTCTAATATTATCCATTCTTAATTCTAGGGGAATTTATTTTGCAATTTTAATGAAATTTGCCTGTTTTATCATATTATAAATACACTTGAGTTTTAAATTAGGTAAAATATTGCCTAAATAAATCTATTTTTGTCGCAATATGCAAGGAAATTACAAAACCTGGGAACAATTGTTAACAGGCCTTAACAGAATTTATGAAATTCCGAAGGATCTTATGTCTGTTTTGTTTATTATAGGCCTACAGGAGATGGGTTCCGGATTTAAAAAATATTCCCAGGCAGAAAAAACAGAAATTATAAAAACAGCTCATATAAAATTATTAAGTCGCGAAAAATACTATTTAAACATTGCCACAGATAAAGGTAGTTTGCCTGTTTGGATTGAAAATCCTGAAAGACAATTGCCGGCTGGAAAAAATTTGGAAAAACTTCTTCAATCCCTGTCTCTTGATTACTTTAATCAATATTAAATCTTATAATTAATGCTTATGAATAAGAAAACGTTTACATTTTTAACATTTGTGCTTTTTCTGGGATTTGCTTCTTGTCTTCCAAAAGCTAATCCTGAAAATAAAAAGCTACTGGTACTTATTGAAACAAGTGAGGGCCCAATAAAAATTATGCTTTATCAGGAAACACCACAACACAGGGATAATTTTATAAAACTGGTAAATGAGTCTTATTATGATGGTACATTGTTTCATCGTGTTATCCATGAATTTATGATCCAGGGTGGAGATCCTGATTCAAGGCTGGCGAAGCTAGGCGAAGCTCTTGGAAATGGTGGTCCTGGATATACCATTCCTACCGAATTCCAATCTCATTTATTTCATAAAAAAGGGGCTCTTGCTGCTGCAAGAGAGCCAGATAGGGTAAATCCGGAAAGGCAGTCCTCGGGTTCACAGTTTTATTTAGTACAGGGAAAAATATTTACGGATGATGAGCTGGACCAGATGGAATTACGTATTAATGATATGTTAAAACAAGCAGCATTTTTCAGGTTTATTGAACAAGGAAAGGCCCTTGCTGTAAGTAATGGAGAAGATGTTGACATGGCTAAAATTCAGGAAACCGCCTCGCTCAGGGCAGAAGAGGAATTTATTAGTATGCAGGCGTACAAAATACCACTTGAGCAGCGAGAGGTTTACAAAACCCTTGGGGGGGCTCCCCATCTTGATCAAAATTATACTGTTTTTGGAGAAATTGTGGAAGGCATATATGTGCTTGATAAAATTGCAGCTACAGAAACAGATAAGAAGAATCGCCCAGTGAAAGATATAAAAATTATATCTACGGAAATTCTTGAAAAATAATTTGGCATGAAAAATAAAATCGATTCTTTAGTTAAAGAAGCTGAAATTTTTGTTGCTAAATCTTTAAATGATTTAGAATGTTTCAGGATTCAATTTTTGGGTAAAAAGGGTAGTATATCTTCTTTATTTCAGGATTTTAAAAACGTTCCTGTTGACCACAGAAAAGAAATAGGACAAAAGATCAATGCCCTGAAATCTCTGATAGAAGAAACGATTTATCAAGAAAAACTAAAACTTTCTGGCACATACACATCTGAAGATGGTAAAGATTTAAGTCTTCCTGGTGATGACTTAAGCTTAGGTTCCAGGCATCCAATATCCCTGGTAAGAAATGATATTATCGAAATATTTAACCGCCAGGGATTTATAATTTCCGAAGGTCCGGAAATTGAAAATGATGAACATGTTTTTTCTAAATTGAATTTTTCTCCGGAGCATCCTGCCAGAGACATGCAGGATACTTTTTTTATAGAACGACAATCTGCAGATAACAGTCATCCGGGTGATATACTGCTACGCACTCACACCTCTTCTGTTCAGGTAAGAGTAATGGAAAATCAAAAGCCACCAATTCGAACAATTTCTCCCGGACGGGTTTTTAGAAATGAGGCAATTTCCGCAAGAGCACATTGTATTTTCCACCAAATTGAAGGATTATATATTGATTCAAATGTTTCGTTTGCAGATCTAAAACAAACATTATTATATTTCTCAAAAGCAATGTTTGGAGAAGAAACAAAAATTCGTTTAAGGCCATCTTTTTTCCCTTTTACAGAACCTTCTGCCGAAATGGATGTGAGTTGTAAAATATGTAATGGAAAGGGTTGTAATGTTTGTAAATATACCGGATGGCTGGAGGTGCTTGGTTGTGGAATGGTAGATCCGAATGTGTTAGAAAACTGCAATATTGATAGTTCCGCCTATACCGGTTTTGCATTTGGTATGGGTGTTGAGCGAATAGCAATGTTAAAATACCAGGTAAATGACCTTCGTATGTATTTTGAAAATGATGTTCGTTTTCTTGAACAATTTTCCTATTCCTTATAATAAGATACTATTTTTCAGATTACTCCATTATTCTAATTTCATGACTTAATTCAAAAGATTCACGATAATTGTAGGATACTCCACAATATCGGTCTTGTGAAAGATTAACTGCTTTTTTCAGCTTTGCCATTGGCAAGTCTTTACCTGTAAATTCATAAATAATATTCATTTTAGAAAAGTGTTTGGGGTGTTCTTCCGTCAGCTCTCCTTCAACTCTTACGTTGAATTTATCAACTTTTACTCTCATTTTTTCTAAAATTGATATAACATCCATCGCTGTACACCCGGCAAGAGAAACCATCATTAATGGCTTGGGTTGAGGACCCCTGTTTTTTCCCCCTACATTTTCAGTGGCATCTATGATGATTTTTTTTCCTGAAACATTGGCTTCAAATGCCATTCCGTCCATCCAGCTTACATTTATTGTTTCTTTCATTTTACCCTATTTTATTGAACAAAAAATTTTCGCTAATATACTTTAAAATTGTATCTTGCAAAAATTTCAATCTGCTGGAAAGCCTTATTTTACTATTACTTAGTTAAATGAAAAGAAAGAAATATATTCCTTCTGAAGATGAGTGTTCATTTCAATTTCACCCCATTTTTATGCATCTTACAGAAGAAGAAATGGAGGTCGTTAATTATGAAAAAGAATGCAATTTTTTTAGCAGAGGAGATATTCTGTATCATGAAGGAAGAAAAATGACAGGTTTCTATTGTGTAAACAAGGGTGTGGTTAAAATTTATAAAACAGGTATTGATGGAAAAGAGCAAATTATTGCTTTTGCTCAGAAAGGAAATATTTTAGGTTACCGATCTATTTTGAGTGATGAAAATGCCTGTACTACCGCAAAAATTATTGAGGATGCTATTCTTTGCTTTTTACCTGCACATTCGCTGATTGATCTTGTTAAGAATAATTCAAATTTTTCTTTTCAAATTATGAAACTTACCTGCCAGGAACTTGGTGAGGCTAATTCATATATTACCGATATTGCGCAAAAAACTGTCAGGGAAAGACTTGCAGAAATTTTAATTCTTCTAAAAGAAAAGTTTGGTTTAGATAATGATAATATTCTTAATATTTCTTTAACACGAGAAGAGCTTGCAAATATTGTTGGAACTGCCACCGAATCAGTTATTCGACTTCTTTCTGAATTTAAAGATGACGGTTTTGTGGAATTGAATGGACGCAAAATAAAAATCCTTGATATACAAGGATTAACTAAAACCGCAAATGTTTGATTTTTAGGTAATAAGTGGAATTATCTTATTCAAAAATCCATGTTTATTACAAGATTCTATTCCATGATATTATTTAATATCACATATAGTAAAAATCCAAACATTATTAAACCACCGCTAATAAGTAACAATTGATTGCTTTCCATTTTCTGAAATTCAGAATATCCAAGCAAAAGTACTCCGATAAAAATAAAAATAATCCCTGATCTTTTTATTAATTCTTTCATGCCCTTTAATTTGTCTTTTGCTGACTTGCAACAGTTTATAAATATTAAATCGAAAAAACTTACTGTGTTTTGAGAGTATAAATATACATAAAAATCTTTCTTAACATTTTTTGTGTACTAAAATAAAAGCTCCTTACTCTCATTAATACTTTTTCCCAGGTGTTTAAACGCAATTTCCGTAGCCTCTCTTCCCCTGGGTGTTCTTTTTATATAACCTTCTTTAATTAAAAATGGTTCGTATACCTCCTCAATTGTTCCGGTATCTTCTCCTATTGCTGTAGCAATAGTTGATAATCCTACCGGTCCCCCTTTAAATTTGTCAATAATTGTAGAAAGAATCCTGTTATCCATTTCATCCAGGCCATGTGCATCAATATCCAGGGCCTTTAGGGAATACTCAACAATATCCAAATGTATGCTTCCGTCTCCTTTTACCTGGGCAAAGTCTCGTATTCTTCGCAAAAGGGCATTGGCAATCCTGGGTGTCCCCCGGCTTCTGGATGCAATTTCACTTGCTGCTTTGTTTTCAATATCCACCTGTAATATTTTAGATGATCGGTGAATTATCTTTGCAAGAACGGGGGTAGTATAATATTCCAAATGTGAAGTTATTCCAAATCTGGCACGCAATGGGCTGGTAAGTAAGCCTGATCGTGTTGTTGCTCCAATCAATGTGAAGGGATTAAGCTTAATTTGAACACTTCGGGCGCTGGGTCCCTTATCAATCATAATATCAATGCGGTAATCCTCCATGGCTGAATATAAATATTCCTCTACCACCGGACTTAACCTGTGAATTTCATCTATAAACAGAACATCGTTTTCTTCGAGGCTTGTCAGTAATCCGGCAAGATCTCCTGGTTTATCTAAAACCGGTCCTGAACTTATTTTTATTCCTACATTAAGCTCATTGGCCATAATAAAGGCAAGGGTTGTTTTTCCCAGGCCCGGAGGACCATGAAAAAGAGCATGGTCCAGGGCTTCTTCTCTTTGCTTTGCTGCCTGTACAAATACCTTTAGATTTTCAATAACTTTATTTTGTCCACTAAAATCTTCAAATTTTAATGGTCGCAATTGAGATTCATATTCTCTTTCATTTTCTGTGAATTCTTCTATTCTAAAATCAAAATTATCTGCCATCCATACTATTTTATTTGTTTAATGTCTTTTTCAAGATTGATTCTTATTCCGTTTATTCTTTTCTCTACACCATTTCTATAATTAATAGTCAAAATAATATTTCCCTCTATATCATATTTTTTCCAATTCTTCTGCTTTAATCCTCTTTCATAATACCTTTCTTCTTTCATTACTCCGTTTTCATAATAATATTTATGCTTTCCTTCGGGTAATCCCTGTCTATAAATACCATAAAATTTTATGTTTCCATTTTTATAAAAATACTTCCATGGCCCATCTCTTAATCCCGTAATATAGTTTCCTTCTTCTATATGATCTCCAATTTCATAATACCACTTTCCTTCCTTTTCCCCATTTATATACTCACCCTCTGTTCTTATAATACCAAGCTCAGAATATTCCACAGATATTCCATCCTCCTTTCCATTAAAATATTCTTCTTCTCTCAATAATTGTCCATTTTCATAATACCACTTCCATAAACCATTTATTTTTCCATTTCTGTAGGATCCTGTTTGTTCTACCTTATTGTTTTTTTTATAAAATTTCCAGTTTCCTGATCTTAAATTACTTGCATATTTTCCATTTGCTCTTATATTTCCACCCTTATAATAATCTTTCCAATTCCCGGAACGCTCTCCATTTTCATTTACAATTCCTTCTGAAACAATTTCTCCAAAATTATCATATATTTTTGAGTCAATCACTTTTCCCTCAGGTGAATAAGTTCTATGAATGCCAATCGCAATATTTTCCTTATAAGTTCCACTGGAAACCATTATTCCGTTACTGTCATAAACATTTCTTATTTCAATATCCTCAATTATATCTGCTGTTTCGTTTATCACTTTCCCATTCTCATACTTAATTGCAAAGCGCAAATTTCCGTTTTCTTCATATTCTTTGTAATAACCATTCAGTTGTCCATCAATATAATTTCTTTCAAAATGTATTTTTCCATTTTCATAAAATTCCTTCCAAATTCCCTGCTTTAAAGCATCCTGGTCAGTTCTATTTACTTTTTCCCTGTTTAATAAATATCCATTATGATATTCAAATATTGTAATTATTTTTCCTTCTTCAGAATACTCTAATCCCAGACCCTGTTTTTTTCCTTTTATATGGTTAATTGTTTTATATATTTTTCCGCCCGGGTAATAATATAATGACTTTCCTTCTCTTAAATCATTTAAATACAGTTGCTTTGAATATATGTATCCTTCTCTATTATTTTTACCGTCATATTTATAAATAAAATTATAACCATTCTTTTTTCCATATTTATAATTTATTTTCTCCAGGGTATCTCCAACCTGATTATAAAAAATCCAAATACTATCCAATAAATGATTTAATCTTTTTCCTTCCGATTTAGTAATTCCAGTAACATAATAAGTCTTCCAATAGCCATCAGGATTACCATCTATCATCATTCCTTCACTTGAAATCTGACCATTGGGATAGTAAAATTTATTATATCCGTTAGGATTAATTTCTTGTGCACTCAAGCTCAATGAAACTAAAATTCCAATTACTAGTAGAATTGCTTTATTCATAAAAATCAGCTTATAATCCCAATTCATCTGAAATTTTTAACATTCTGTGTATAGAATGTGAAGCTTTTTCAATGGTTTCAGAACTTAAAATTATCTCTGGCACTTCATACTTTAATGTAGCCCAAATCTTCTTTATGCTTATTAATTTCATATATTCACAATCATTGCAGGCACATGTAGAATCCTTGGGTGGAGCAGGAATAAATATTTTATAAGGATTTTCTTTTTTCATCTGATGAATAATACCTGACTCTGTAGCAACAATAAATTCATTTGCTTTGTTCTGAATGGTAAACTTTAACAAGGATGAAGTTGATCCAATATGGTCTGCTATAATTTGTACAGGCCTTTCACATTCCGGATGTGCAATTATCTTTGCTTTCGGGTATTGTTTTTTTAATTCTAAAATTCTTTCCACAGAAAACTCTTCATGAACATGACAGGCACCATCCCAGACAATCATATCTCTACCAGAAATACTTTTTATATAATTTCCCAAATTTTTATCAGGTGCAAATATTATTTTTTCATCTTTTGGTAAAGATTCTATGATTTGCAGAGCATTTGTTGAGGTACATACAATGTCTGTTAAGGTTTTAATTTCAGCTGTGGTATTTACATAGGATATGACAGTGTGACCGGGATGTGAATTAATAAATTCTTTAAACTTTTGTGGTGGGCATGAATCTGCCAATGAACAACCTGCATTTAAATCAGGAATCAATACTTTTTTTTCTGGAGCCAGTATTTTAGCAGTTTCTGCCATAAAATGAACACCAGCTAGCAATATCATTTTTGAACTATTTTTTTCTGCAATTTGTGCCATAGCAAGACTGTCTCCAACATAATCAGCAATATCCTGAATTTCTCCCTTCTGATAATAATGAGCTAGTATAATAATATCCTTTTCCTTTTTCATCCTTTTTATATCATTAAGTATATTCAAGGATGCTTCAGGCTCAATATTACAAAAGCCATATCTGTTTATAATATTAACAATTTTCTCTTTACTCATATATAATATAAATAGATTTAAATATATTATAATATTAATAATATGCTGTTGAAACAGTTGATAAAATTAGGGAATTTTATTAAGTCTATTTATCAAATATAAAGTAACAGCTTATCAACACTTTATAATACATTTATGTTTTTGTATATCAGCTAAATAATAATAGAATTATAAAATTGTTAATTATATAATCTTATTATTTATTTGTTTCAATATTTATACCAGATGTTTATAATATGTTTATGAAATGAATATAGAAAAGTAAAACTTAGATAGTATAGTTTGAAAAATTATTTTATGTATTTTTTACTTATTAAAATTTTACAGGAAGTTATTCACTAATATGAACATTATTTAAACATTATATGTATGTATAAATCGACCAAAAATTGTTCCAAAATAAGCAAATACACTTAAATAAGGATGGTTTTCTTTATATCTTAGAAGAATAAATAAATATATTTTATTTTATGAAGGAAAAAAAAATTGCAATAGCATCCGATCATGCAGGATATGTACTTAAAGAAAAAATAATAAAGTATTTGATAAATGAACAATATAAAGTTAAGGATGTAGGAACAGATAGTGAAGAGAGTGTGGATTATCCTGATTTTGGCCATTTACTTGCAAAAGAAATTGAAACAGGAAATGTTGATATGGGAATAAGTTTGTGTGGTAGTGGAAACGGAATAAATATGACTGTTAACAAACATTCTGGTATTAGATCTGCCTTATGTTGGAACGAAGAAATTTCAAGATTAGCAAGAGCTCATAACAAGGCTAATATTTGTTCCCTGCCTGCAAGATTTATTAATTATGAAACAGCAATTTTAATTATAAAAACATTCATTGAAACAAAATTTGATGGAGGCAGGCACGAAAGAAGAATAGAAAAAATAAAGTATTAAAATTTATAAGATATGATTTTATCAAATACATGTAAATATGGAGTAAGGGCAACCATATACCTGGCGCTTAATAGAAATAAGAAACAAAAAACAGGAATTAAAAGAATTTCAGAAGATCTTAATATACCTACTCCTTTTCTTGGAAAAATACTACAAAATTTAGCACGACATAAAATATTATCTTCTACTAAAGGTCCCCACGGGGGGTTTGGATTAGGCATGAATCCGGAAGAAATAAAACTAATGGATATTGTGAAAATTATAGATGGCGAAGACATTTTCAAAACATGCCTGATTAGTCTTAAATCGTGTAGTACCAAAGAACATGAAAAATCACCATGTCCGCTGCACAAGAAGTTTTCACCAATTAGAGATCAGATTATAGAATTGTTCAACAATCAAACAATTGCCGAATTAGCCGAAGACATAGAAAGTAATGAGAATCTGGAGATTTAGAGTTTATTCGTGAAACTCAAATTTCAAAATTATAATAACCCGGAACAAAGCGGAGCTCAACGAAGTTAATTGAAATAGTGATAAAACAGAGACTTAAGACAGATAAATTGATGGAGCTTTTGAATAAAGAGCAAATCAACACATGGTTTGATCTGGGCCTGTTTATTGATCGTTTCAAAGAAGAAAGAACACTTGAAAGAAACAGCTATAAAGAAACTTATGTTGAGTTTAATGATCAATTGAAAAAAGGTGGACTGGGATTTATTACTTATGGATATTCTGTAGATGGCGTAACAATAGAAATATTAAAATATGCCAAAATATTTGAGCAGAATTTACCAGGCATAGACATTCATTTAATAGGAGGAAACTTTCAACCGGAATCATATAAACTTATAGATAAAAAATATAAAAAACATGAAATAAAAGAAGCCTGTTCGTTTAATGATTGGGATCTGTATAAGTCGTTTTTTTCGGTAAAACTTGAACGGGGAAGTGCAAAATATAATCAATTAATTCTGGATTATTGGAAACAGGTTTTGATTATAACAGAAAAATTGGGCTGCTATATTGAAAACGAAAAGATTGAGCTTTTGTACCTGGTGAACATAGCATCAAATCCCGGAAATGTTGCTCTTACAATGGCAATTGTTATTATTTCTGAATTTCTTGAAATACCGGTGATAAATAATAATCATGATTTTTACTGGGAGGGAGGGAGTCGTGAAATAGACAGGATTGAACACAAGCTTCACGTTGGACCACGAGATTTTTTCTTCACAAATTCTCATTTAGGCGAATTTTTCTCACTGATAGAAGTATTGTTTCCCTGGGAATCAAGATCATGGATGTCAGTTAATATTAACGGGGAGCAAATAAATCATCTAATAAAAATAAACGGCCATAATCCGGCAAATGTTTGTGAACTAGGAACTGCAGTTGATACAAGTGAATTTAAAAGTATTAGTAAAAGAGAAAAAATTAATACATTTTATCAATTTGAAAAAGTATTGAGCAGGTATAAAAAAATCCTGATTGCTTATTCAGCTAAAGATGTAGTATTAAACAAGTTAGTTGAAGAAAAAAATGCTAAACCAATACTTATAAGATATGGAAAAACGAAGCCTGTAAATAATTTTCTTGCAGAAAATATAATATTCTTACAGCCTACAAGGATAATAGGAAGGAAGAGAATAGAAACAGGATTCAGGCTTGTAAAAAAGCTTTGTGGCAGGGAAAAATTCAAATCAAAATTTGGAGAAACAGATAATCTTAAATTAACAATATTGGTTACCGGCCCAATAGCAGCAGGTCATTATAAATATTTTGAAAAGCTTATAAAAAGATTTAACCTGCTTGTAGAAAGCCTTGATGAAAAATTTAGAGATAAAGTATATCTGGCATTCCTTTTCAGTGAGCTTGATAAAGAATCGTTTAAGAAAAGATTTAAAAATCCGGTTGGTATTATAGATTTATACAAAATTGCTTCTCTTATATTACTGCCAAGCGAAACAGAAGGAAGGGGCCTGCCCATAATTGAATCAGCAGCCAGCGGTGTTCCAATTTTCTGCCGCAGATACTATCCAGAACACGTTTATTCCCATGTAATTGGCGAACATTTACCAGAAGATGAAAGATTAAATGTAATAGAATTTGACGGAAAGAAAATTAGGAATAAGCAGCTTGAAAAAATCATAAATATTGTATTTTATCCACATACATTCAGCGATGTTTTCAAGCATAACCAGAGAGTGGTAGAAAAAAGATATAGCCTTGAATCCTTGAATAAAAATATACAAGACATTTGCCGAAGGTTATATTTACAGCTTAGCTCAGACGATAGGGTGCAAAACACTTCCAGGAAAGCACTTAATAAATATAAAAAGATAATAGATAATCCTACAATGGAATTAAATGATTTGCTAAACACCCAAAACAGACAATATCTTCCGGGTTTTGGCAAATTAGAGTTTATGCTGAATTTGAAATCACTGATTGACCCAAGCGCCTTTAGAGCGGAAGAACAGGCAAACAGAGGTATGATTTTTTCATTTGCGAGGGAAATACTTGAAAATGATCAGGACATGAAGCTTTACAGTGAAGAAAAAATCATAGAGTTTTATAATTCTATAGATGAAATTTTCAATATATGTGAAGGAGAGCATAAAATACAACACGATCATTCATTTTCCTATAGACACAGGAATAGAAAGCGAATGTCTCACAGGGAGTTTACTTACCAGGAACTTACCGGCCTGGTAAATATGTTATACTATGAAATTATTAAGCCAACATCTCTTCACCCAATAGATCCGGGTATTCATTTCTTTACAGATTGGAATCTTGCATTATCTCAATTAACAGCAAGCAATGAATTAAGAATAGATGACAGGGATGTGCTCATAAAAAGAATGAAAGAGAATATTGTCCTGGGAATATTTTCAGGTAAATATGTCAAACATGAACTGGAATTTTTTGTTCTTCAGGCTATCAGAGCAAGATATAAATTGAAGCTGGAAGAAGAACTTACAGAAGAAATCTTATTGAAAAACATTAAAGGTAAAAAACCAATATATCTTTTTATAAGGGAGAAATCTGTAATAGGAGCATCTCCGGCCGAAGAGGTAATAGGCTTTATTAAAACCGGAGGTGATCAGGAATTAAAACTTTTATTAAAACACGGACTTTTAAAAATCATTAAAACCAAGCAGTGGTGTGTTGGAATTCATTTTGCACAGAGTGGCAAGGAGGCACTTTTAGCACTCAGAGAAATAAAAGAACAAAGGGGACTAATTATTTCGCACCATAGAAATGCAGCCGTTATGACCGATATAGTAGATATTGATAGAATTCATATTGATAGGGCTGAAGACCCAATAACGGCTAATATTATGGGAATACCAGAAGGCAGTGGTTATATTCAATTTGTTCCTGCCAGTGTAAGAGTAACGCTTGCCTATCCAACTCCCACACAGACAGCTTTAGATTTTCATAAAGCAATAAAAAGCAAGGAATTTAAAAAGTTGAAAGAAAAACTTGGTGAAGCAGTGCTGTTTCAGGAAATAAGAAAAGATGCAATTGAAAAAGGAACACCAATAAAAACACTGATAGAAAAATTAAATCAAGTAAAATCAGACAACAATAGCCGAGTGGAAAAATCCCTTGTCAGTGGAGTTTATACAGATCAATTACCCTGGAATGGGGCTTATGTGAAAACAAGGAATATAGATTCTTCAAAAAACTGGAAATTTATAGCAGTTACTTCAAGTGATAAAACAAAAACGGTGACAAGCTTTATTCAGGAATTTGAGAAAGAAAACAATAAAATAGTGGAATTTGCCTGGAATGGAGGATATATTCTCAATCCTGAATTGGTAGGAAAGCTTGGACTGCCTGAATCATACATCGGATCGCCCCTGGGTTTGATTATATCTGACTTCATTGTTAAAAGCCCCCCGCTATTTAACAAGCCGGCTTTACTGGTTAATAATAATGGAGAATTAAGCGTTAGGCGCGTAAACAGCTCAGAAGGATTGTTTTTGAGTAATGGAAAAGAAAAAATTGAATTTACTTCCAGGCAATATAATGTAACAAACTTCCAGGAACAAAAATGGTGTTTTTACGACCTGTTATATGATAAGGATTTTATTCCTGCCACAAACAGAATAATTGTACGTCTTGCCGGTAACAAGGTCATGGAAATAGTAAAAAACAAAAAACAAAAAATAGTTAAATCCATACCGGTTGGTTTAACATTATCTTTCCGGTCTGACCTGTATCCGGAAAAATTCTTTGAAGAGGGGAGGGAGCTGGAAATTCAACTTAAGGGATTTGAAACAATTCAGTTTGCAATAGAGGCAGGACCATTGTTGGTTGATAAAGGCAAAGAATGTATAGATATGGAACTTGAGGGATGGAAAACAAATAATTCAATCCGCACCCAGGCAGCAAGACTTGATTACACCGACATGAGAGGACCGAAAATTGCAGCTGGCGTTGACGGGAAAGGCAATTTCATGGTCTTAACCATTAATGGAAGAATAAGAGAATCTGTTGGGGCCACACATAATGATATGGCAAAAATACTGGAAAGCTTTAATATTCAGGAAGGGATGGGATTTGATCCGGGAGGAAGCTCCACCTTGATTTTTGGCAAAGAAATATTAAATGTTTCTCCCTACAATAGCAAATATGAGAGAAATATCTATTCCCTGCCACCCGAGCCAAGGGCTGTTGCAAATGCCATACTGGGCATTTATGAGTAATACAATAATTTATGGCTGGTATATATATTCACATACCATTTTGTAAGAAAATTTGCAGCTATTGCGATTTTTATAAATCAGCATCATTTATAAATAAAACTGAAATTCTGGAGGGAATTACTACAGAACTAGCTTATCAAAAAGACTATCTTGAAGATGAAGAAATAGAAACAATATATTTTGGAGGGGGAACACCATCTGTATTAAGTGATATTGAAATTACCCGGATGCTTAATTCCATACAAGATCTTTACAAAGTATCTGAATATACCGAAATTAGCTTTGAAGCCAATCCCGATGATTTGTCAAAACCATATTTGGATAAATTATTGAAAACCGGGATAAACAGATTAAGTATAGGGTGCCAGTCATTTACAGATGAGGACCTGGTATTATTGGGTCGCAGGCATAATGCAAAACAATCTATTAATTCTGTGTTGAGCGCAAAGATAGCGGGTTTTTTAAACATCAGCATAGATTTAATATATGGCATTCCGGGAATGAAAAACTGGGACGAAACATTAAATAGGGTTTTAGACCTGCAGGTTCAACACATTTCGGCATATCATTTAAGCATAGAAGAAAATACATTGCTTCATAAACTGAAGCAAAAAGGATCGCTTAAAGAACCTGATGAATCAATTAGTAATCAGCAGTATAGTGAGCTTTTAGAATTTGCAGAGAAAAAACAATTTATCCAGTATGAAATATCAAGTTTTGGAAAAGAAGGATTTTTCTCTAAACACAACAGTAATTATTGGAAGCAAGAAAAATATTTAGGCATTGGCCCTTCGGCACACTCCTTTAATGGCAACTCCAGGCAATGGAATGTAAGCAATAATAAAAAGTACATCCGTGAAATTAATAATGGAAAAACACCATTTGTAAAAGAAATCTTAAATCCCCTTGATCATTATAATGACTATATATTAATTTCTCTACGAACTATGTGGGGGGTTGATCTGGAATATATTGAAAATAAATTTTCAAAAGAATTAAAAGATTATTGTAATACAAGTGCCAGGAAATTTGAAGAATATGGCCTGTTAAGGATAGAAAACAATCATATCTACCTTACCGACCAGGGTAAGTTTGTTTCAGATAATATAATATCAGAACTATTGTATGTTGCTTAACATCAGCTATGAGCACCCTGCCAACCGGCTTGGCATCCTGCTTGTCCCTTGCAGCGTTTTGTTGGGTAATCGATATTTCAGTCGATCGTGTTCTTATATATTTTCCCATTCTTCATGATGACCAGGAAGTTCTTGTCCGGATCAGCAACC
>JAUVKW010000039.1 GCA_030596025.1 Bacteroidota bacterium
CCTTTTAAGACAATAGTAGCATTAAGTTCCTGAGCTGTATTTTGCAGGATATTGATTTTATTATTTGAAATATCTTCTGTGTTTTGTCTAACAATTCTAGCCATTTCGCCCACATGCGGTGTTAAAATTGTTGGGGCTTCCCGTTTCTTGATACAGTCCAAATCATTTGCAACAGCGGTTATTCCATCTCCATCAATAAGCAATGGCTTTTTAATTTCAGCACTTAACTCTCTTACAAGGGTTTGTGTTTCTTTATTTAAAGATAATCCCGGACCAATGACAACCATATCTACGTTTTCGGAAAATCGTAAAAGCTGCTGTTTGTTTTCAAAACTGATACTACCTGAACTTGTGTTTTTCAGTGGTACAAATACAATTTCGCTCCCTTGATTTCCAATGGAAGCCACCAAATTTTCAGGAGTTGCCAAATAAGAAAGGCCACCGCCTGCTTTTAGAAATGATAGTGCTGCAAAATAGGGAGCTCCAAGATAGTTGGATGCCCCGGCAATAAACAGGACTTTACCGAAACTGCCCTTATGGGTGTCTTTAGCTCTTGAACGGATGGGTTTAGGATCGTTAGTGGCTATTTTTAACTGGTCAGAATCTTGCATAAGAGGCGGAAAGGAAATATGTGTGACAGATAATTTGCCTCCCAATTCAAATCCAGGGTAAAGCATGTTTCCTATTTTTGGTAAACCAAAAGTGGTAGTATAATCTGCTTTCACGGCTGTACCCATTACCTGTCCGGTATCTCCATTTATCCCGGATGGAATATCAATGCTGAATACAGTCTTTTGGCTCGCATTGATCATATTAATAATATCTTCATATTTCCCTTTGACATCCCTATCAAGGCCAGTTCCAAAAATGGCATCAATAATAGCATCTGATCTGTTTATTGTCTCCAATGCTAATGAAACGTCTTGCAGATCAATTACTTTAATTTGTAATTTATTGATAATATCGAAATTTTGCTTTGCAGAGCCCTGGAATTTAGAGGGATCACCTAAAATGAAAACGCTTACTTTGCCACCATTGGAATAAATTTTTCTTGTTACTACTAATCCATCACCACCATTATGACCAACGCCACAAAAAGTCACAAAATTTTTATTTTTAATCCCAAATTCCTTCAAAATGGTGAAATAAGCAGCCTGACCGGCATTTTCCATAAGAATTTCCTGGACGATACCATATTCTTTAATGGCTCGATGATCCATATCCCTCATTTCATCTACACGACTGATTTTCATGCTATTTATCTTTTCATATTAATTTTCAATACAATTTAAATTGGTTTAGAAAGCTCATAATAACAGAATTTAGTATTCAATCCCTTTTCGTGCTTCAATACCTTTCTTATAGTAATGTTTAATCTCTTTCATCTCCGTAACCAAATCAGCTTTGTCTATAAGTTCCTGCGGAGCATACCTGCCTGTAAGAACCAGTTCAACATGTTCAGGTTTGTTTTTAATTATTTCAAGCAAATCTTCAATATCAATTAGTTTATAATATAAAGCAATATTTACCTCATCCATGATTACCAGATCATACTTGCCATTATTAATTATTTTACTCATTTCATCCAATCCTTTTCTGGCAGCTTTAATATCACCTTCAGTCGGGGTATTTACAATAAAACAGCCTAGACCGTATTGTTTGACCCTTATATTTTTCAGGTATCTGGTAATTGCTACGTTTTCATTGTAAGTTTTACCTTTTACAAACTGGCCGATAAAAACTTTCATTCCTGCACCTGCAGCCCTTAACGCCAAACCAAAAGCTGCGGTAGTTTTACCCTTACCATTCCCTGTATAAATATGAATATAAGCTTTCATTTTAGTTGTAATCCGAGGCTTTTAGTACGATATCGTTTTCCTGTACATGCAAATGCTTAGCAATGATCTCACATTTTGTTTTTAAAAGAAAAAACACAAGTCGGTTAACATTAGAAAGTCCTTCGTAATTTCCCTGCCCTTTGCTAATAACCATATCAGCTTTTTCAAACTGACGAATAAATTCGTCATTACACAAACGTAAAATAGTACCTGGTGCCGAAGTGCCAGAGGAAATAATCTCAGCAACTTCTCCAAGCCCTGATGCAATGGCATCTTTATAAGTCACATCATTTATTATGGGAACATCCCGAACGACATAGGTAACCGGCTTACCCAGTTCTTCAATCAGAACTTTGTCAAAAACAGATTCCCCTGCATTATCACCGAGGTAAAGTATAGACTCAGCTTTATCGAGTTCTTCAATAAATTCATCAATATGTAAGATGGCAAAATCTTGTTTTAAAATTTTTGCAACATCTTCAATAAGATTAAATTTCTTATTCACACCAAGATCTATTACATTCCCTGCAATAGCGATACGAATAGCTGTAAGAAGCCTGTTTTCAGATAAGCTTACAATTTTCTTTAATTCAGGATAAAGAGCTAATGCTTCTTTTATATGAAATTTCTTAATTTCTTTATAGGGATCGGCTACTCCTGTAATCCTTCTTACTTCCCTATAAATAATATTCCCGGTTTCAGGAGGAGTATTTTCCATAGGGATATCTTTTATCATGCTGCCTACATAATCAAGTAGCTCTTTTATTTTTGCTTCATCTTTTGTGGCAATTCTTCCAGCCCGTAAGGCTTGATCCATAAAGCAAGGCAAGCAATCAATATAAGTTCTCATCTATTTCTCCTTTAACAGCCGATTTCAAGATGCCTGATTTCATCGTAAAAAGATTAAACTGATCTTTTCCTTTTCCCCACTCTTCCTTAAGCCAATAAATGTACTTGCCCAGAGTTTCGATAGCTTCTTTTGGTTCATCAGAAGAAATCAGAACAGGAATAAAATGCTTACTTACGATTTTTATATTCCTGCCAAATTGTTTTGCAACCAATACATTTACCCGTTTGTCAATGAGCATGCTACTTATGGCATTACCTTTTTTCTTGAGCCCGTGTTTATGAGATTCATCGTCGTTTTTATGGCTATTTACTTCTTCAGAAATCAAAACAAGACTGCCTTCTATTTCCTCGTAAATCAAATACTTGTCTGCCTCTCCAAAGTGATCATTCTGGAAATTTCCATTTTTATGAACAGCAAAAGCAAATTTTAAATTCATAGGTTTATGTAATAATTAGTCCGACTAATAAAATCAACTCTCATATTGTCAAACCTCTACGAGGTATTTGTTCATAAGGAGCTTCTTTTTTCTACAATACTAAATCTCCTACAGAGAATTTCCGCGTAGCGGATAAACAAATATTCTCCTGACACTAAAGTATTTTAGTCTTTTATCTTTCCAAGGGCATGCTTAAGGTCGTTAATTAAATCATCCACATCTTCAATACCAGCAGAATAACGAACCAGTCCATCAGTGATACCTGCAGCTAGCTTATCTTCATGAGAAACCGCAGCATGGGTCATAGAAGCCGGATGTTGAACAAGGGTTTCCACACCTCCCAGGGAAACAGCCAGGGTTGCCAGTTCTAAGTTGTCCATAAGGATTTTACCAGCCTTAAGCCCTCCTTTTAATCCAAAACTCAACATACTACCAAAACCGGTCATTTGTTGTTTCGCAAGTTCATGTTGATCAAAAGATTTTAATCCGGGATATTTAATCCACTCCACCTTTGGATGATTCTCAAGGAATTCTGCTATTATCATAGCATTTCCCTGGGCTTTATCAATACGGATAGCAAGAGTTTTCACTCCCCGAATAACCAGGTAGGCCTGATGTGGGTCCATATTTCCTCCCATGGAAATCATAGTCTTCCTCAATTGACTATACAATTCCTTGTCCTTTGCAATAATCGCTCCGCCAACAATATCAGCATGTCCGTTAATAAACTTGGTAAGGGAATGAAGTACAATATCGGCACCTAAATTCAGTGGCTTCTGAAGATAGGGACTACAAAAAGTATTGTCAACACAAACCACAATTCCATGTTTATGGGCTATTTCTGTAGCCTTCCTGATGTCTGTAAGTTGAATGGTAGGATTAGCAGGTGTTTCAAGGTAGAGAAGCTTCGTGTTTGGCTGGATTGCTTCCTCAATCTCATTCAGGTTAGCAGTGTTTACAAAGCTGGCTTCTACTCCGAATTTCTGGAAATGAGTTTTAACTACATTACGACTGGGCCCATAAACAGCTCCTGTACTTATCATATGAGCTCCCTTATCCAAGAGTGTCAGATACACTGTAGTAACTGCAGCCATTCCTGATGCCAGCGCAATTCCACCAACTCCATCCTCCAGGTCAGCCAGCTTGTCTTCCAGCGCACCAATGGTAGGATTTCCTATACGTGTATAAATATAACCCTCTTCCTTTCCTGCAAAAAGATCGGCTCCATGCTGGGCATTTTTAAATGAAAAAGTAGAAGTCTGGTAGATGGGTGTAACAGCACTTCCAAATTTTTCGTGAATATCACCCGAATGAACGAGCTTTGATGCAAAACCAAGATTTTTTTTGTTCATACTTTTTTATTTTATGTTTTTTAATTATTGAATTTCAGTATTAATATCCTGCAGAATAAGCGAGAATTCCTACAATAAAAGCAAAGATAATATTGACAGATTTTACAGCCAAAAAACTTCTTTTTGATTCGGCCAGTAAAGGTAAAGATCCATGTCCATCCTGGGCAATTGAGCTGGCAAGGAGAATGCTGAAAGGTATCATCCCTGTAGCAAAAAGAGATACAAATACCAGATGAGGCCCTGATTCAGGAATTATTCCAATCAGAACTGCCAGAGCCAACATTATCAATATATTATCGGAAAACCAGGTTTGAATATCGAAATAGTTTAGTAAAAAATGAAGAACCAACAGAGTGCCAAAGGTCCAGATGAAAATTCTGGGAATATGTATCTTTACAATATGATTCCATAGATGCTCTTTTAGAAAATGCTCGGGAACACTACTTGCTATAAACAAAGAGTAAGCAATTGTCAGCAATAAGGTAACTCGTAACCACATTTCCATTTTTCCTGCAAGAAACCCCGTACTTACACCAATGAATAAAACAAGAATAAGTAAGACTAATACTATCCTTTGCAGGGAAGGCTTGAACAGGTTCTTGAGAAGTAGTCCTTTTTGGTAACACTGGCATGATTCTTCAGCATGCAAGGGGAATTTGTTCTCCACAAAGCGATCACCCAGTTGTTTCAAGCGAGGAATTCTGTCTGATAAATAACCTGCCAGAATGCCAATTATTAGCAATAATACAGTTAATAGCAAAGCCTTGCCTGGAAACATAGCCAGCATTACAAAAGCTTCGTCTCCACTTGTAGCAATCATTGCGGTAACAATGGCACCGAATGAAATTAAGCGATGTGAAAAAAGAGCAACTGCTGTAAAAGCACCCAGGCAACCAGGAATTATCCCTAAAAGTGCAGCCAGGAGATATTGTTTCCAGGGATTCCCTGAAATATATTTCTGCCACAATCCCTTTGTTTGTACATTAATGTATTCAATAAGAAGCATCATTACAAAAACAAAACCTGTAATAACCAGGGCATGCTTAAATACATTAAATATTTCCAGAATCATTGTTTCTAGATCCATATTTGTTTGTCTCTGACTAATATATAAAATAACTACACTACTTTTTTTCTGTTAAACCTATACGAGGTATTTATTCAGAAGCAGGTTCATTTTTCTACAATACTAAAATCTCCTGCGGAGAATTTCCGCGTAGCGGATAAACAAATTTTTTCCTAACACTAGTGTTTTTTTTATAGACCTTTCCAGGATTTTACTTCCATCTGTATAAACCTGGCTTTCTCTTCTTCATTCATAACTGTTTCCTTGTAAACACATAGTAATCCAAGATCCTGGATTGGTTTTTCAATTGAGCCTATCAACTGATCAGCAATAGGTATGTTTGGAAAAGGAAAACAAAATTCCATACCAACAGTTTCATCCATAAGCTTTACATTCTTTACTATTCCCAGATCCATCAGGGAATGATTAATTGCCGGATGCATCACTGCTGAAAGGGTCTGTAGTATTTCTTTTTCTGTAATCATAATTTAAAACTTTTCTAATTTATTGTTCCTATATGCCTCTAATGCCTCCTTAACAGTCATCTGACCTGCACCTATATAAATTATAACACCTGCTTTCTCAAGTACAGTGGCTGCATTACCTCCCGGACCATTTCCGGTAATCAGAATATCAGGATTCAATGCGAATAATTCCTGAGCTGTTTTTGGCCCTGCACCATGTGCTTCATTTTCTATGGCCCTGTTATCATAAATTGATAGTTCTTCGTTTTCTTCATTATAAATCAAAAAGAACTCTGTTCTTCCAAAACGTGGATCCATCATGGAGTCCCAGTCTTTACCTTTTGTTGTAAATGCAATTTTCATCTGTTTATTTTTTATTTGTTTATGGTCAGATGCAGCTCACCCCGAAGTAAAATCGGGGTTCGGTTCATCTGTTTATAAAGTATTAAGTATTTGTTTAGTTTTATCCCAGCTTTCCCTTATTTTATCTGAGCTGCCTGTATCTTCCCATTCCATCAAAGTTAGTCCCTGCGTCATAGATTTTGTAAAAGCTTCATCATATGTATAGCTTCCCAGATGAACTATGTCTTTCTCCTTTAAATATTCCAGAATGGATTGGGATTTCTGTGAATTCAAATCCGATTTATTTATAATACAACCGGCAGGAATATGAAATTTTTTTACCAGTTCGTAAACTCTTTTCAGATCATGAATACCCGAAACAGAAGGTTCAGTAACCAGAATAACAAAATCAGCTCCTGAAAGTGAGGAAACTACCGGACAGCCAATGCCCGGGGATCCGTCAATCAGTATATATTCCTTATCCAGTTCTTTGGCCAGCTGCTTTGCCTCATTTTTAACTTTAGCCACAAGTTTTCCTGAATTGTCTGCTCCAATTCCCAAACGGGCATGTACCATTTTGGTTCCGGTTTTAATGGATGAAATAAACCACTTGCCCACATTCAGGTCTTTATTGAAAATTGTTTCTGTCGGACAAACCCTGGCACAGTAGCCACACCCTTCACAGGAAATTGGATCAACCCAGTATTGCTCATCGATTATAGAAATTGCATCAAAACGACACACCTCCATACATTTCCCACATTGAGTGCATTCATCCTGAAGTATTTCAGCAACTTCTCCACTGTAAAAATCTTCTGATCTGGCGAAGTCAGGCTGCATCAAAAGGTGCATGTCTGCTGCATCCACATCACAATCAGCAACCACCGCATCTTTACCAGCCAGAAAAGCCAGGGCTGCAGTAATTGATGTTTTTCCGGTTCCTCCTTTTCCTGATATGACAACAATTTCTTTCATTAATTATGGAGCTCCTTTTTTACCTTATTCCATAGATTCATTAACTCATTTTTAAATTCGGGGATTTTATCATAGATGAGTTCTCCCCTGCTGTAAAGTTCAGCTACTTCCCTGCTATTTGGAAATTTAGCAAGGATCTGAATTTTTTCATTTTCACAATATTCAAAAACCTCATTATTACCTATTCCAAACCTATTTACCACCACACCAAAAGGTTTATTCAACTCTCTCATTGTATCTACAGCAAGTTTTAAATCATGTACTCCGAATGGCGTAGGTTCAGTAACAAGGATTACAAAATCTACATGTTTGGTAGCTTCAATAACCGGGCAGGATGTTCCAGGAGGAGCATCAAATATAACTGGCATGTCCTGATTATAATTATCCCTGACGAAGGAGTTGGTTTGGGCTATCAATTGTGTACTTTGCTCCTCTCCAATATGAAGCCTGCTTTCAATAAAATTGAGTTGATTTAGCTGATATGTCCTGATCCATCCAATTTCCTTTTGAACCATAGGGAGAGCATCTGCCGGACAAAGTTCGGAACAGGCAAAGCAGCTGTGACAAAGCTCAGGAAAAACCATAATTGTTTGCCCCAGTTGGATTATTGCATTATAATTACATACCTCCTGACATTCTCCACAGAGAGTACAAGTCTTCTTTTCCCATTCGGGAATCATTTTATACTGCAAGTATTCATCCAAAAGTTTTCCACGAATAAATAAACCTGAATTGGGTTCTTCAACATCAAGATCTACAAGTATTACAGGTTCTGATTCAGACAGGCAGGATGCAAGGTTCGTGGATATGGTGGTTTTACCTGTTCCTCCCTTTCCGCTGGCAATAGCTATTTTCATTCCTTAATGATCACAAAGGTTTTGACCGCTCTGTAGCTGATCCTGAAGATATTGCTCTACCAGTTTTTCAGGTGAATCACTGTTAACCCCGATAAAAACTTCAATATTATTCTGAACAAATAAATCCTGCGCTTTTACACCCAGGCCTCCGGCTATGATTACCTGTACGTCTTTACTGGCTAAAAACTTTGGATAAGTCCCGGGTTGATGTTCAGGTGGCTGAATAAAATCAACCTTAATAATCTGATTATTATCTGTTTCCACCAGGGCAAAATTTTCACAATGCCCGAAATGAGCACATAATTTTTTGTTGATTGTTGGTATTGCAAATTTTTTTTTCATTTCTCACACTATTAATTTTGTTTAGCAGGGATCCCAAATTACCAGAATTAAAGCTCCAGCTTCTGACTCAAAGGGACCATGCTCTTCCTGAGGGTAAAAAACCTGGTAGGAACCTGAAGAAAATGTTTTATTATTACTTCTATACTCGCCTTCTAAAATAAAATGCTGCTCTGTTGTAACACGAGAGTGTGGAGCCATTTTAAATCCTTCAGGCAGTTTTAACAAAACCGTTCTGGCTCCATTCTCATCCCTTAATACTTTTCTTTTGGTTCCATCTGAATACTCATTCGCATCCTCCCAGTTATGGTCATCATATAGATTTACTTTATTTATCATGTGTTTTCCTCCTTTACTTATTTAGTAATTCTTCACGAATCATGGTCTTGCCACAGGCAGGACATTTTATTGTGGTGCATTTTACTCCCTGTTGATGCGGAAGCCGTTCTCCACATTTTGCACATACACAATATCCACCCGTTCCCATGGCACCTCCTTTATTCCGGCCCTGTCCCCCACCGCGACCTAAACCACGGCCCTGGCCCTTGTTTATTCCTTTTCCTGAAGCACTCATTTTTATTATTTATTAATTTACTAATTGTTAAAAAAAAGAATCAGGCTCATGATAACAAGCCTGATTCACGTAAAAAACTAATTCTCATTCAATTTTGATTGCTGATCTTCAAGTGAAGATAGCCTGTCTTTAAGAATGCGAATTTCATTTTCTAAAAGAGTCTTTTCAGAAACATCTGAAAATTCATCACGATATGGACTTCCAAATCGGTGCTGAAATCCATAGCCACCTCCAAAACGATGGCCAAAACCACCACGAAATCCTCTACCACGACCTCTTTCATAAAAATCTGGTCCTGCAGAGTATCCCGGATAGTCGTTTCCTGTGCAATACCCTAATTTTCTACCTGTCATTTGACCCTCTCCTCTTGGGCCTGTTCTGTCTCCGCGTGGCATAATACCCTCCTTTTTTTTTATTTGAATCTGTACAACAAAGGCCATGTCCGAAACCTCCTGCAAGATTCACCAGGCTGGTGGATTTGCAGTTCGGGCATTCAGCGAATGATGCATTAATATTAGTTTTAAACATATACCCACAACTTTCACATCGTATGATATTATTTCTGAAATGAATATTCCCTCCATCAATAGTTAATAGTTTCCCCTGGATTAAAAATTCAGCTAGCTTTTTTCTGGCCTTTTCAATTAGACGACTAAACGTAGATCTTGATATTCCCATTTCACCAGCTGCCTCCTCATGTGAATATGAATTATAGTCAGCCAGTCGTATAGCTTCGAACTCATCTAAAGACAATTTTGATCTTTTCAGATTTACGCCAGGCACACCCAGTGGTTTAAATTCACTATACAGAGGGGGTTCGTGAACAATTCTGTTATTCTTTGGCCTTGGCATTTGAAATATTTGTTTAAAGAATCCACAACAAAGATAATGCACATATGTTCATAATGCAAGTTTTTTCAATAATATTTTACTTCTTAACTTTGTTGAGCTAGAAAATTGGATAGGAGTCTTTTTGACAGCATCTATTTGTCAGGTAATAGATTCCGAAACCTGCCTGTCCGGCAGGCAGGTTTCGGAATGACGGACCCCGAATAGTGATTGACACTAGGTTTTATCATAAAGATGTGTGATATCCAAAATAAAACCTTCCATTCCCATAGGTTTATTACCAATACAGAAAGGGTTTGCCGAGAGAATATGTTTTCCGGTAGAATTATCTTTACATCTCCTGATTTCGAGCTTCCCGGATATAGTTTCACCATTAAGAACCTTTTCAAAAGATTGCTGGAGTCTTTCAATATCTTCGGGCCTGCGCGTTAATGAAAAATGCTTCCCTACAACTTCATCTTTATGGTCATATTTATAGAGTTTTAACCAGGCCTCATTAACATCCATAATAATTCCATCCTTATTTAATCTGTAATAACCAGCTCCACTATTGCGCACTGTATGATACATATGCTCCATAAGTTCATCGCGATCATGGATATCCATAATAAATCCTTCCATACCTGTTATTTTGCCTTCCTCCACTATTGGGTTAGCCGAAAGAAGGTGTTTTCCTTCCTTGCCATCAAAAGTTTTGCGGGTTACGGGATGACCGGTAATAAATTCTCCCTGCATAACACGATTTACCAGTTCTTCAAGCTCTTTCAAATTCCTTTCATCCCGTGTGTGAGAAAAATGTTTCCCTACTACCCTGGTTCTATCCTGGCAATGATACATTTTGAGCCAGGCTTCATTCACATCCTGAATGATACCATTTGAGTCCATTCTGTAATATCCTGCAGCACTATCATCTACAGCATGCTGCAGGTTTTTCTGTCTTTCCTCTTTTTCATCCAAATCTATAACTTCCCAACCGGTGATCATTGCTTTAATACTAGACAAGGGAGTATCACCGGTTGTTGTAAGATATACATGGGCAATGACGAAAGCAAGCAGAGCAAAAGCACCAAGGGTATGAATAATTGCAGTAATACTTAAACCGCTTTCATGAATTGGATTGTTCGGATATATATAAAACATATATATAAACCCGGTCAGAACCTGCAAAGGGATTACCAATAATTTTAATCCCAGATAAATAAAGCGTTGTATAGGATTGAATTTATTATAAATGGTTTTATGAGTTGGATGTGGAGCACCTTTGAAAATCCCACTGATATAATAGCTGAACTGAGCTGTAATAAATTGTGTTGTAGGAATATACTGCTTCCATTCTCCGGTAGCAAAATGCCAGAATATAGCAAATACAATAAGAATCAGGAAGGCCCATGCAGCTGTATCGTGCCAACGAACCACATTTTCAAATCCAAAAAGTTGAAAAGTTCCATGGATTTCAAAACCAGTGAGTGCCAGGAAAAAGATTAAAAGGGCCTGGCTCCAATGCCAGAAACGTTCAAATCCCCGATATATATAAGTGCTTTTTTTCATTTTTTTATTTCTTTTTAAATATCCTTAATAAACCATGAACCACAACTCCCATGGCAGATAATATAATCATAGCAAATCCCATAAAATCAAGAGAAATGCTTCTATCCCTTCCGGGCAGATAAAAATCTGTAAGATCTGCAAGGCGACTTTCCCTTGAGTGACAATCTATACATTGAAGCGACTCCTCCTTGGGAGCAACCATGTGATTTACAGGCCAGTACATTACAGTATGGATGAAATCATAAGAACCGCTATAATCGAGTTCTGCCGCCTTCATACCCGTAGTTGCAGCTTTTTGCCAGTCGAAATTTTTCCAGTAAGCAGTGCTGTCTTTCCCAAAAAGATGAGGCAGAATCATGGTGTTGTTTACATTGTCATAAATTTGCTTTGCTTCATGGATTTTTACAGGAATTATCTTTGAATTCTTATCCTTGTATTCTCCTGCTAAAGTATTTAGTTCTACGCTTTTAGAAGGATCTATTTCATCTCCCATTACGTAGTGTTGCGCTTCGCCGTTAAACCAATTATAAGAAGGCACAACATCAGTTTCCCATTTAAACGAACCCTTTTTACTATGGTAGGTAATATTGCCCATGCTGTCTTTCTTAACCCGCATACTCCCATCATCATTAAATTGTCCTGCCGTTGACCAATCCCAGTACATCTTAGTAGCGCTGACCTTGGCAAATGAAGGGATATGACAAGTCTGACAGGCAATTTTTGCAGAATGCTGTTCCAGAATTTTATTGTTATGAGGTGCTTCAGAATGGCAGGATTCACAGGAAACCCGGTTGGTATCAACCGAAGCTATGGAATAAAGATTTCCACTTATATTATGTCTTTCGGTTTTATGACAATCCACACAATCCATATTCCCTCCATCTGCCCCCATATGTACATCTACCATTTTTGATACATCATTCAGTTCATTAGCAATATCTCCGTGCTTCACATTGTTTCCTCCTCCGCCAACAAAATGACAGGCTCCACAATTCTGATTAGTGGGAGAACCTATATTTTGAGCTATGAGAGTGTAGTCTGGAGCGTGAAATGTTTTTCCATCAAATACTTTTTCCTCACTGGTCGGGTAGCCGGCATCTGTCGGGAATTTTTTATATGTGCCTGTTTGATCATGACAAACAATACAGTCAATATTCAGGGGATCTGCAAAATCAAAACTTTCATCTTTCCAGCCAAAACCTATATGACAACTTGTGCAACGTGCTTCGTTTGAGGTAACGCCTATACAAAAGTTATTAATAATATTTTTCTTTCCCAATTGTATGGTATCCCCTTTTCCGGTAGCATATTCTCTGCTCCATGTCCAGTGTGAGGACCGCATTACATCCTGTGCAGTCATATTATGACAGCTTAAACAAGCTTCTGTTACCTCCTGAGGGGTATTGAACTCCTTATTTAAGGTTCTATACTTACTGTGGTCCACACGTGGCAATGTGTCCTTTTTAAAATTGACAGCTATGAGCGAATCTATTTGCTCATTCACATTTGTTTTGTTTAAATATATAGCACCCAGTACCCAGGGCAGCAAAATGGCAATAAACAAGACAAGGAGCCTTATAAATTTTTCTTGTGATTTTCTAATCATCAACATGACTAAGTTCTTTATTATGGTAAGATAAACTAATTAATGCTTAAATGTCGACAGCTTAAATGAATTCTAAAGTCTGCAATAATGTTAAACTATTTGAATGAGATTAACTTCTGATACCGATGATTTATTCCTTAAATGTACTGACAATTTCATCCTTAAATTCAGAAATTCGTTTTTCATCACAATGTTTGGAATAAATGCCAGCTCTTATCGTGTTTGTTGGGTGGGAAATTTCCTTTTGCATAATAATCTGGATTGGGGTCTGATTCCAGTATCAGACAACCATTTTTAGAACTCAAGGGAGACTTGTCCATTTTCTTTTCAAACCTAAAACAAGTCATGCCCCCTATTATGGTATCTTTCATTCCTTATGAATTTAGTTTTATTTAAGTTTTTTGTTAGGCAATTATATAAATATGTAGATAATTTATATGTTGTCAGAGCAAAAATAATGCACATATGCTCATAAAGCAAATTAAAGTGACAAAAGCTATTGTATAACATATATTTAAGAAATATTTTTTGAAATATCTTGTACAAAAAAATCCCGCGATGCGGGATTTTTTCATGGATTATTCTCAATCCTGTATTTTGTATATTGATTAAGGAAGCTTACTGGCAGGGATGAAAGCCAGGCAGTGGTAGCCGGTTAAAATTCCCCCGGTAGTAAGAACTGATAGTTCAGTTATCTCCCCCGTACTTGTGTTGAGTTTTACCAGGTGTTGAGTATCATCACCAGTCTCATAAAGCATGGCAAAAACGGTTCCGTCTGTGTCTTTTTCCAGATCCATCACATATAAGTCATCATCATCAATGTTTGCTGTACCAATCAAAATAGTGGTATCTGAAACCAGACCTGCAGTACTGGCAAAATATATTTCATGGTCGCCTCCAATAATTACCTGAGAAGCTGAAGAGCCATATGTTAAGCCTCCGGTAGACCATACTTCTTCATCACCATCATTAATTTCATTGTGTGTTCCATCATCTCCTGTTGATTTGTTAAAAACTACAAGAGCACTATTTCCTACATCATTTGAATACAAATTGGCCAAAATATTTCCATCGGAAGCAAGAATCATATCGGCAATACCATCCCAATCTTCGTCAGTATCCTCATTTAAGAGGGTAGCAACTCCGGTTTTAATATTAATGGAGTAAAAGCCCCTGCCTCCATCATTGGTAGCTCCACCATAACACTTTTCAGTATCTGGATCATAAACCAATCCACGAAGACCTAATAATGAGTCGCCATTAATTGTAAGAGAACCAATCTCGGTTAAATCACCGTTTGTTTTATCAACAGTATACAAATAACCGGTGGAACGCTTTACAACAACCAGTTTAGTCCCTTTGGGCGCATCCTTATCTTTGTTACAGCCTGTTTGAATTACCAGGAGACCCACAAGCATGGCAATTACATAATTTAGTTTTTTCATTTTTTAATATTTAGGTATGAATTATTTAAAGTGCAAATATATGAAACAAAATAAGACCAGCTTGAAAAAGTCTATTTATAACATGAAGCGAAGAAGTACCTATACCATTTGGTGCTAATTCATTTATATGATATAATCTTGTTCATAAAGATGGTTCTCGTTACCGATAATGATCTCTCCTATTTCGGCATGTACATCCTTTGCCTGAATAAGTCCTTTTTCTATGGCATGGAGTTACCAGCACTACTTCCAATTGCCGCTGTTTTTGTGATTTTCGCCTTTTCTTATGGGTTTTTACTTCTTTCAGTAATTGATTACGGAAGCAGCTTTATGTTTGTAAAGGCCGTAAGGGGGGAAAAAGCCGATTTTCATAACCTGGTTCGCGGATTTAAAGAGAACTACCTGGATATTATACTGGCAAACCTTCTGACTTTTGGGATTGTACTTCTTGGCATGGTCTTCCTCATCATTCCGGGAATAATACTAAGCTGTAGATTAGCTTTTGTAAAGTACCTGGTGATGGATAAGAAGTTGGGAGCGGTTGAGGCAGTGGAAGAAAGCTGGAGGATGACCAAAGGTTATGGATGGACTATTTTCCTTTTGGCAATAGTCTCTTTTTTCATAATCATTTTTGGATTGCTCATGCTGATCGTCGGAATATTCCCTGCCATCATATATGTAAGCAGCATTTTTGCTTCTCTGTACGAAGCTATCAAGACAAAGAATGGAGTGCATAGTACTGAACAAGACCTAACAAAAGAGTAATAAGTTTGATGCTATAGGTTTGATAAACTAGTAAAGTTGAATACCTGCCTGCCGCTGGCAGTCAGGGTTGATGAGTTGAATAGTTGAAATAATATAATGTCGTGAATTATGTCAGAAAAAACTAAAATATTCATATTATGAAATATAAGGTCCATAGGTTTGAAATTAATATGCAACATGAATCAAACAGCCTTGAGCAATTTTTGAATTCCCTGGCTGGAGAAGTTGTTTCCATCATTCCCAATATCAAGAAAACAAGCCTTGCTCAGATTTATGGAATAAGCAGGAAAGTTGATTTCTTACTTATTATCGAAAAAATCATTTGACAGGAAATGTGCTCTACTCCTACAATTATTTCAATACACAATCGACTCACCCGTCAGAGAAATACCAAGCCGGGCAGGAAGAGTCGATCTACAATACCTTTCGTAAATTTTAACTACGTAGTATTGAGAGATTTATCATTTTATGCTCAATTATTTGTACTTTGTTCAAACAAAAATCCATAAACCATGAAAATAAATTTCTTTCAAAAGCCCCTGGCATGGGCACTGATTATAGCCATAGCTGCTGTAAGTGGAATTTATGCTTTTTATAATTTTGACAAAGCCAATCCAATAGTCGGCCTTGATATTCAAATGAACAGGGATGCAGCATTGGATAAAGCTGCAAATCTTGCAAGCACCTTGAATATTGGACCTGAAAACTATAAAACAGCTGTTGTCTTTACAAATGACAATACATTCCAGAATTTTGTTGAACTGGAAGCCGGAGGTCTGGAGAAATTTAAGGAAATCCTGGATGAGAATTTATACAGTTCCTACAGCTGGAAAGTAAGACATTTTATAGAACATGAAACCAATGAGGTAACATTTACTTTTACCCCCTCCGGGGAAGCATATGGTTTCACTGAAAAGCTCGCAGATGCTGAAGCAGGAGCTGCTCTTGAAGAAGAAGAAGCATTAGCTATCGCCACCAGTAAAGTTCAGGAAAATTGGGATATTGATCTTTCCACTTATCAACTTGTGGAAAAATCAAAGGAGGAGGTGGAAAGTGGCAGAATTGATCATAGTTTCATTTATGAAAGAAAAGATATTGCAATTGGAGAAGCAAAATACAGGCTCAGACTAAAGCTTAGCGGAAACAAACTCATTCAATTGCAACATTTTGTTAAGATACCTGATGATTTTAACAGGAGGTATACTGAGATGCGATCAAAAAACAATACCATGGCATCCTTTGGAACAGTGGGTTTGATAGTAGTTTATGGCCTGTTTGGAGTTTTTGTTGGACTTTTCTTCCTCCTGAAAGGCAGAAGGTTAGTCTGGAGACCTGCTTTACTCTGGGGTTTGATTATTGCCCTGGGGTCAATGTTTCTGACCACTCTCAACGGGATTCCATTATCCTGGTTTGCATACGACACATCAACTTCTGCCGGCAATTTCTTATCGAGTACTTTAATCAATTCTTTCTTGCTGGCTCTTGGTATGGGTGCTATAATTGCTCTTACATTTATGTCAGCTGAAGGCCTGGGAAGGTCTGCATTTCCCCGTCATATCCAATTATGGAAAGCCTGGGGTAAAGAATCGGGAGGATCCCTGTCAATGTTAGGACAAACCATGTCTGGCTATCTATTCATGGTGATATTTCTGGCTATAGACATATTGTTTTATGTGGTTACAAAGAAATTTGGATGGTGGAGTCCTGCCGGTGAGCTTTCTGACCCTAATATTCTGGCAAATTATATGCCCTGGTTTAATTCCATAGCATATTCACTCCAGGCTGGTTTTTGGGAAGAAGCCCTTTGCAGGGCAATACCCCTGGCCGGAATTGTATTACTTACCCGAAAATCAAAATATAAAAACTTCTGGATAATACTTGTCCTTATTGTTCAAACACTAATATTTGGGTCTGCACATGCCAATTACCCCCAGCAGCCCAGTTATGCCCGGGTACTTGAGATGGTCATCCCTTTTATCATTTTTGGATTGATCTACCTGGGCTATGGCCTGATTCCGATCATAATTGCTCATTTTGCGATAGATGTCTTCTGGTTTTCCCTGCCATTATGGGTTGCAAAATCACCCGGTATTTGGACCGACAGGATATTAGTCCTGGTATTTCTGTTCATACCATTATGGATAGTTCTTTACCGGAGACTTCGAAACAGGAAATGGACTGAAATTCCTGATAAATTAAGAAATATTGGATGGGAAGCACCAGCAGAGATAATAAAAGAAAAAGTTGAGAAAGTGAAGCTGGGGCCTGAAAAATCATCTCTGGGAAAGATCCTTTTACCAGCAGGAATAGCAGGAATTGCACTCTGGTTGCTTTTCACACCTTTTAAAGCAGATGCCCCGGGAATGGAGATCTCAAAACAGGAAGCCGAAGAAATTGCAGTAAATGCCCTTTCTGACAGGTTTGGAATAGATATGGAAGATTGGAAGGTATTATCAAATATTTCAGCAAGTACCGGGCTTACGCACAAGTTCATATGGTTGGAATATGAAAAAGAAGGCTATGAAAAAACCCTTGGTAGTTTTCTTGCTCCTCCAAAATGGAATATCAGACTGGTTAAATCATCCGGTGAGGTTGAAGACCGGGCTGAAGAATACAGTATTGGAATTGACGTACACGGGAAAGTTTTGAGTTATTCTCACAAAATACCCGAGAAATGGGAAGGTGCTGTTCTGGAACAAGAGGAAGCACAAGTCCTTACAGACTCCTCAATAGAAGAGTTCTTTGGATTGGATAGAAAAAATCTAAAAGAAGTTTCCATAACACCCGAGAAACAGGAGAATCGCAGGGACTGGATCTTTGTTTATGCTGATACACTAAATTACGGCCTTGATAAAGGCCAGGGAAGGTATAGGGTATCCCTTGCCGGTGATCAGGCAGTTTATGCTTCAGCTTTTGTGCATATTCCTGAAGACTGGGAAAGAACCTATAAGAACAAACAAAGTAAACTGAAAATCCTGAGAGGACTGGGCAGTTTTATTCCGATTATCATACTTATTGCAGGTATGGTTTGGGGTATCATTCGATGGACGCGAAAAAAGTTTTCACCAATCTTATTTGTTTATTTTGGGACTGGAATACTTGCTCTTTTTATTGTGAATATTTACCTGAGTTGGGATTCTATGATGTTTTCATACCAAACAAGTATGCCCATGTCTAATTTTATTACCATGCTACTGGTATCTATGGGAATAGCTGGAATATTTTCATCCGCCGGACTTGGAATCATAGGAGGAATGTCTACTAAACTAACAGGCTCCACCCCTTCCGGTACTTACGATTGGCTAAAAGCAATAGGACTTGGATTCTTTCTTGTAGGATTACAGTCATTATTAACGAATTTCGAAATTAAAACCAGTCCCCTGATTGGAGATTATTCAGCTGCAGGAAGCCTTTTTCCAGCCTTAAGTATGGGACTAAATAATATTCAGGCTTATGTTGGAACTACGGGTTTTCTATTGATTCTTTACTTTGCATTAGATCAGTTTACCAGCAAATGGACTAAATCCAAACTCTTATTTGGTGGCTTAACGGTACTTACAGGAATATTGCTTCAGGCTTCCGGCCTTGAGAATTATGTATACTGGATTACATCTGGCATTCTTGTTGGCCTGATTCTATTATTAGTGTATATCCTTTTCCTAAGATACCATTTCAACTGGATTCCACTGATTGCTGCAGTATTTATTATTTCTGGCATAACCAAAGAAATATTAATGAATACCATTCCATCTGTCCTGACTGGCGGAATACTTGGAATACTCTTAATTGCAGGTATTAGCTGGTGGTGGTTTTCTAAATTTCAGACTGAAGAAGCAGATTAGCTCAATTGAGATTTCCATAATATGTTTTTCCCCGGGAACTCGCCAGACCACTATTAGTAAATACATCGTGTAAAATAATAAGTACATCTACTGAGTGTAACCATAAGTGGTCAGACGAGTAAAACTTAGAAAACATGTTCTATAACATATATGATTTTTAAAATTGAATTGTCATTCAAACTACATTTATAAAATAATACCTCAAGGTAGTATTTTATGATCCTGAGCAAGACTTCTGAATATGCCCTTAAAATTCTAAGCTTTATGGCTACAGAAGACTACCCACAATATACAGCCCATCTACTTTATGAAAAATTAAGCATACCAAGACGATATGGCAGTCGCCTGATGACTGACCTGGCCAAAAGTGGCTTTATTAAAAGCCACAGAGGCAGAAATGGCGGTTATGTGTTTGCAAAAAAACTTGAGGATATTTACCTGTCTGACATTATCGATTCTATTGAAGGTTTTGAAAATTTTGATAAATGTCTCATCGGTCTTTACCAGTGTGATCTTGATAATCCATGTCCCCTGCATGAGATATGGGCAGAAACAAAGCAAAAAGTAATTGATACTCTTAGTCAGACAAGTCTGGCCGACTTACAACATACTAATATTGAGGATTTGTAAATAAATCAATAATAATTAATTGATAAATAGACCCTTAATAAACAATTTACTAACTAAAAACTGGAGGTTATTATGGTTGATTCAAGTGTTGTTCTGAATGGACAAACAATTGCGTACACGGCCTATACCATTGCAATTATGTCTGTGATGGCATGGTTTGCTGTGGCCGTTACAAAAAAAGGCAAAGGCACAATTGTCAAGCCTGCTCTGTTTTACACATGGGTTGGTTTTCTGGTGGTAATTGGCGTTTCACTTCACATCGCCACGGCCCAAACCATCCCTTGGAAACATATGGACTTAAACCGGAGAGAGATTACACCGGATAAGGTGTTTGACATCACTGTTGAAAATCACAAATTCAATTTGCCTTCCGAGGAACTGCTTATTGATGTAGATGACAAGGTAATGTTTAATGTTACATCCTATGATCTTACTTATGGATTCGGATTATTCAGGCAGGATAATTCAATGCTATTCCAAATGCAGGTAGTTCCCGGCCACGTGAATGATGTAATGTGGCAATTTTTAAAGCCCGGCATTTATACGATCAGGTCTACAGAGTATTCCGGACCTGCGGGAATTCAAATGATAGAAAAGGATGTTGTAGTTGTAACTGCAAAAGAATAGAAGCATCCTGAACTTTAATTAAGATCATTAAAAACTAAAAATATTAACTATGAGTTTTTTAAATACATTAATGAATGGTGAACAGGGTTTATTTAAGCCTGATTCACAAACCAGCTTGCAAAAAATTGCATTGCGCATGGTTGTATTTGGATTGGTATTTTATGGATTTGCAGTGGTTGAGGGTATGATTATGAGGATATACCAGATTCAGCCAATACCACAGATCAATTCAGATCAGTTTTTTGCAATAATGACTGCGCATCCGCTTGTTGGAATTTTCGGGTCAACATATTCTATAGTATTTGGGGCTTTCTTATTCCTGGTTCCATTTCTCATGAAGAAACCAATCTGGAGTGTTAAAATGGCTAACTGGACATTTTTGCTCATTACAATTGGAACTCTGATTTTCTGGACTGCAGGCTTCATTTCCCATTATGCTCCCTTATATACCTTGTATTGGCCCTTACCGGCTGACTTTAGTCAGTTTAACCCTGTAGGAGGTGCAATTTTTATTACCGGAATAGCCCTTGTAATGGTTGGATCGGTATTTTTTGTAATCAATATTTTCAAAACCATTATGTACACTCCGGAAGGCTGGGATAAACAACCTTCCAGGGCTCTTCTTGCTTCGGCGCTGGGACTCAGTGGTGCAAAGAATATATTCAAAAGTAAAAATGAAGAGCATCTTGTTTCTCTTCCGGTGGCAGCCATTGCCAGGGGTACTGTCGATGTAGCTTTAAATGCAGGTATTATTTTATTCACCGGAGTACTAATCCTGGTTTTTATGGTTGCAGCAATTATGGGTCATGATTTAAAAGATACTGCAATTGATGCCTTGCTTTACAAGAACTGGTTCTGGTGGGGACTTGATCTTGTAGCAGACGGACTGGTACTTATCTTTGTTGCAGGTACATGGTACCTCTTAGCTACCCTGATCACAGGAAAGCAGTTATTTATGCAAAATATAGCGCGGGCTGCCTTATTGCTTGAGCTTGTTGTTTCCTGGACTGTTTGGTCACATCACCTGATGTCTGACCAGGCTCAGCCCGGCTTTTTAAAGATACTCTCGGGTGAAATGGTTACGGCTTTTGAACTCATCACGCAAGGACTTGCTTTCTTTATTGTACTGGCAACACTCTGGAGTGCCAGGCCATTGAAGATGACTAATCCATTGAAATTCCTCCTGGGAGGTCTTCTTGGGTTTGCTCTTGCAGTGCCAGCAGGTATTATGCAGGCAGACCTTGGTTTGAACCGGATATTGCACAATACTCAGTGGATTATTGGGCCACATGTTCACGTAGCTATACTTGTGGGATTATCTATGACATTGTATTCAGCTATTTACATCCTCTTCCCTATTTTAACAAACGGAGGGAAATTCTATAGTCAGAAACTTGCAAACTTCCATTTCTGGGCTCACCTTATTGGTGGTATTGGAATGGGTGCCTTTATGGGAATGGCCGGACTAAAAGGGATGTTACGAAGAACCATTTATTTTGATGGAGAATTTAATCTTTATATGATCCTTGCCGGAATTTGTGGTGCCCTGCTCCTATTTTCATTCCTGGCTTTCTTTTATAACATTGTAATGAGTGTTGGAATAAACGGAGCCCTTGGAATTTTCAAGAAATCTAAATTTGATACCAGGGAAGCTTTACCAGCGTAAGCTAGTTAATTTAAGAGAGTCATATATTTAAATATTCTTAAAGAAAGCCGCACTTTGTTGCGGCTTTCTTCTTATAATATATAGTCAGCTCAAAGCAGACTAATCAAATATGGTATTTACCACTAAGGGGCTGTCTCAAAAGGCTATGTTTCCTGTTTTCCGAAAAAGGTAAGTTGGAAAAACAGCACCAGGCTTCAGCTTGGTGTTAAGGCATAAGTATGAGTCAGGTTTTGGCGCAAATTTTGCCTTGTGCTAAACCTATAGATATGCCCGGGTGAAAGTATTATTGAAGTCTGCAAAATTTGTGACAAAAGACTCAAAAACAAGAGTGCTCAACATTAGAAATTCTTTTCTGTCAT
>JAUVKW010000071.1 GCA_030596025.1 Bacteroidota bacterium
CTTGTTTTTCAGGATCCCCCTGGAAAAAAACTAATCCGCCGATCTTATATTTTCTGATCAGGTCAATTATCTGGGTTTCGTGAGAAATATCACGATTAGAATAGGCATCAACGAAAATAAGTTGAGCAATTTGTTCTTCAAGGCTAAGGTTTTGAAACATGGAATCTACCCATTCATGCTTAACATCCAGAATGAAAACTGAATCCCCCGAATCATATTGAGCATGGATTTGTACTGAAGAAAAAATAAACATACTAAGTGATAACAGGCAAATATACAGAGACTTAATGACAGAGTTCTGTTTAATCATTTCTTATGATATTCTTTCAGTACTTTCCTGACAGACCCATGTAATAAAAGCAGCCTTTTTGATTCTTCCGGTTTCAATCCGGTTTCCTCCATTATCATTCTGGTTCCTCTTTCAACTAGCTTCTGGTTTGTAAGCTGCATATCTACCATTTTATTCCCTTTTACCCGTCCCAACTGAATCATGGCACTGGTAGTGATCATATTAAGAACAAGCTTTTGTGCAGTTCCGGATTTCATTCTTGTGCTTCCGGTAACAAATTCAGGCCCAACAACAACTTCCAATGGGTGATCTACATTTTTTGCCAGCTCAGTATTGGGATTATTAGTAATGCACGCTGTAAGCAGGCCTTTCTCCCTTGCTTTTCTTACCCCACCAATAACATAAGGAGTTCTGCCTGAGGCTGCAATACCTACAACAATATCATTTGGACCAGGATTGTATTCAGCCATATCTTTCCATGCCTGGTTGAAATCATCTTCGGCAGATTCAACTGCTTTCCTGATTGCCGAATCTCCACCGGCAATCAAACCGATAACAAGGTCGTAAGGAGCCCCAAAGGTTGGAGGAATTTCTGAAGCATCGAGAATACCTAATCTTCCGCTGGTTCCTGCACCCAGGTAAAATAATTTCCCTCCAGCTTTCATGTTTTCCACAATCTTGTAAATCAGCTTTTCAATTTTAGGAATTTCATTTTTTATAACCATTGGGACTGAAAGATCCTCTTTATTAATACTATCAAGCAATTCTTTGACAGACATTTTTTCAAGATCATTGTACCTGGAAGTGCCTTCAGTAATATTTTGTTTTATGGTCATATAATTGTGCAAATTGAGGGAGGGATACTTAAACTTAATAAGTTGCAAAAGTAGTAAATTTTGAACACCCTGAGTGTAATAATTCAGGAATTGAATAAGTTATTTTTTAATTATCTTTATTTTTTTATTCACCATTGTCCTGTAAATATAATTTTATTGAGAAATCAGTTTATTTGGTTTAATCTATCTTAGAATCAAATACTTAGGTAAAAGGCTAAAGCCCAATTTTAGTTTTATTAAATAATATAGTATCAAATATGAAAGATTCCCAGCGCCTTGTGTCTCTTGATGCTTTCAGAGGTCTTACCATTCTGTTGATGATTGTAGTAAATACACCTGGGAGTTGGAAATATGTTTATCCTCCTTTCAGACATTCAGAATGGCATGGATGCACTCCCACAGATCTTGTTTTTCCTTTTTTTCTTTTTATTGTTGGAGTTGCAATGTTTTATTCATTCAGGAAGTATGACCAGAAGCTTACTTCTCCGGCATTTAGAAAAATTCTCAAAAGAACTTTTTTGATATTCCTGATTGGTTTGATTTTGAATGCATTTCCGCGCTTTGATTTAGAGCACTTAAGAATTATGGGAGTCTTGCAAAGAATTGCCCTTGCCTATGGTCTGGGTGCAATTTTAGTATTGTTGCTCCCCGGATGGGGTCGCTGGCTTGCATCCTTTGCTGTTCTTTTTGGATATTGGCTTCTTTTGTGGGCAATGGGGGGAGATGATCCGTATGGACTGGAAACCAACATTGTAAGGAAAACAGACATGTTTGTTTTTGGGGCCAGTCATGTATATAAGGGTTTTGGCATTCCTTTTGATCCGGAGGGTCTTTTAAGTGGTTTACCGGCCATGATAAATGTTATTCTTGGATATCAGGTAGGAGAAATGATTGCCCGGGCAGGAAATACTAAGAAAATACCCCTTAAATTGATTGTTGTGGGTGCTTCAGGAATTATTATGGGATTAATATGGAACAACTTTTTTCCGATCAATAAGCCCATATGGACCAGTTCATATGTACTTTATACTGTTGGAATTGCATCTATATTGCTTGCCGTGTTTGTCTGGCTTATAGATATGAAAGGATTTAAAAAATGGGCTCAGCCATTATTAGTTTACGGAATGAACCCGCTTTTTATATATGTCCTTTCGGGTTTATGGGCTAAAACAATAATCTATTTGATCCATGTAGCTCCGGGTGGTGTTGAGATGAACGGATATACCTGGCTCTACCAGAAGATTTTTGTTCCCATTGGGGGAGATATGTTTGGATCTTTTCTGTTTGCAATATTTCATGGTGTTTTATTCTGGTTCATAGGCTGGCTGCTTTATCGCAGGAAAATATTTATTAAAATATAAGATCATGGTGCCATTTAAATAGCTTGATTAATAATTGATAAAATATAAATTTCGATGCAAGTTGATAAAAAGAAAATATTAATAGAACTATATGAAGCCTGGTCAGGCGAAAGTGCAATTCGTTTCCAGGCATTACCGCCATCAGGTTCAAACAGGGAGTATTACAGGATTGAAAGCACAGGAAAAGGGGCAATTGGGGTGTATAATCCTGACTTTAAGGAAAACAGAGCTTTCATTGAATTTTCAAAAGAGTTTCATCGGAATGAACTTCCGGTACCTGAAATATATAAGGAAGATATTGAGAGAAGTATTTACCTGGTTGAAGACCTCGGAGATACAACTTTATATGCTTACCTGACACAAATCAAGGCTCAGCTTGGTTTTAATGAAGAACTCAAGGATATTTATAAAAAAGTGCTGGATAATTTGGTTTTGTTTCAGAGTAGAGGAGGGGAATCCATTAATTATCAGTATTGTTATCCAAGGTCAAGTTTTGATAAACAATCAATGATGTGGGACCTGCATTATTTTAAGTACTACTTTTTAAAGTTGGCAGGAATTTCCTTTGATGAGCAAAATCTAGAAAATGATTACCAGACTTTTGCCGATTTTCTGCTGGATGCAGACAGGGAGTTTTTCATGTATAGGGACTTCCAATCCCGTAATGTGATGCTTCGTGGGGGGGATCCATTTTTTATTGACTACCAGGGAGGCAGGAAGGGAGCTTTACAGTATGACCTGGCATCTATTCTTTATGATGCAAAAGCAGATATCCCGGAGGAGATTCGCGAGGAATTGCTTGCTTATTATCTTAAGCAGGCCGGTAAGACCATTAAAATTGATGAAAAAAAGTTCATAGAACATTATAACGGATATGTTCTTATCAGGATTATGCAGGCACTGGGAGCTTATGGTTTTAGGGGGTTTTACGAGAGGAAGGAACATTTCCTGCAAAGCATACCCTATGCAATTCAAAACCTGAAGCATTTATTGAAGAAGGAGTTACCTGTAGAAATCCCGGATTTGAGAGCTGCATTAACCCAGTTAACGCATTCAAAGAAGCTTGAGAAAATTGCTCATATGAAGAAGGAGCTAACAGTTCAGATCAATAGTTTTTCTTACAAGCGGGGGATACCCGTGGATGAATCAGGGAATGGAGGAGGCTTTGTTTTTGATTGCAGGGCCGTTCATAATCCCGGCAGGTATGATGAATATCGAAATTTGACCGGAAAAGACAAGAAGGTGATAGATTTTTTGGATAAGCGTAAAGATATGAAGGAGTTCCTGAAGCAATCACAAAGCCTTGTTGAACAGGCTATTGAAAATTATCTTGAAAGGGGTTTTACGAATCTGATGGTGAGTTTTGGTTGTACGGGAGGAAGACACAGATCGGTATATTCAGTTGAATATTTGGCCCGTGTATTGAGAGAAAAATATGATCTGAAAATTGACTTAAAGCACAGGGAACAGGAATTTTTGTAGGCTCGTGAAACTCAATTTTCAAAAACGCAGTGAACCGGAGCGTAGCGTATCGGGATAATTGAGATTGAGATATAGTGTAGTTGAAACTATTAAAATGAGAATTATATACCTGCTTTTCATCGTTTCTACAATATTTACCATCTCCTGTAAGAAGGAGGTATTTCCATCGATTAATATTATAATAGAAGGAGCTATAGGGTGGAAAGTTAAAGAACCATGCAAGATTATATATTCAGATAACAATGGAGTTGTAGAAACTGATGCCGAGATTAAGTGCCGTGGAGGTGTATCTAGCAGATATTATAAGCATTCCTTTTCGTTAGAATTAAACAAAAAATATAGTTTAGGTTATTTGCCAGCTGATGATGACTGGATATTAAATGCAAACTATATTGATAAAACTTTTATGCGTCATAAGATAAGTTATGACTTATATCGACAAATGTCTCCAAAAAATATAGCATCTAAAAGTTCATATGTAAATGTAAGTGTCAATGATAATTATCACGGGCTTTATCTTATTATGGAAGAAATTAATGCTTCAATGATTGGATTAAACAAGAATGATTCATTATCCATGCTATTTAAGGATCCTCCAATTTTTCATCAAGAAAAGTTATCATATGTTCAGGATTCTTTAAATTATTATCAGCAAAAATACCCTAAGATTAAGAATAGTGATAAAACTTATTATATTGAGAAATTTGCCGAGTTTTTATTTAGCACCACAGATTCATCCTTTGCGAAAGGTATTTCAGATTGGGTGGATATTGAAAATGTAATTGATTGGCATTTAATTTTGTTATTCTCCAATAATAGTGATGGTATAATGAAAAATTTTTATCTATACAAAATAGACAAAAATACTCCATTTAGATTTGCAATATGGGACTATGACCACTCATTTGGAAGAGATGGTGATAATGAAAGAAACTTAATGGAAAGAGAGCTTAATTGCAACAGAGCAATACTATTGGAGAGATTATCAAAAATTCCAGAATTAGACTATCAGTTTAAGTTGAAAAAAAGATGGTTTGAACTTAGGAAACAAAATATAATTTCAGTTTATAATTATGAGAAACATATTATCGATAATGATAAATTAATTGGAAAAGATATTGGAAAAAACTTTGATAGATGGCCAATTGAAAGTAAATGGTATTATGATGATAATAATTATAATGAAGAGCTTGAATTAATGCTGGAATTTGTGAAAATAAGAATTTGTCAACTTGATGAATACTTCAACAGTTTATAACAATGTATAAAAATAATAGCCGGGATAGAAGTAAATTGAGGGGTTGTAGCCCGCTTCAAAGTCTGTATAGCTTGATAGTGAAGTGCTATACAATCGGTTATTATTCCTATATTTACCCTTAGTGACAATTATATAAGAAGAAGAGAAAAATGATTCTGAAAAAACTAAATTAATAATACAGATATGAAACAGTTAATGGTTTTCCTATTACTACTAAGTGAAATAGTAGTTGCTCAAAACATTTCAGTTTTGACAAATGAAAAAATTCTTAGTTCTGATTCAAAATATTGCTTTCCGCATTTCAGTCCCGATGGAAATAATATTGCTTTCACAACTCAGAACTTCAATGGATTATATATTATGGACACGAAAACGAAAAAAATTGTTCAGATATCAGACAAACCAGGCGCAGGCTACAATCCTGTTTTTTCAAATGACGGTTCAACAATATATTACAGATGGAACGAATATAAAGGAATGAAGAAATACTCCAATATTTATTCAAAGAATTTACATAATAAGGGGATGACAATTTTAGAAAGCGGAAAAAGAAAACTGTCAACTCCTCAGATTATAAATGACAAATTAATCTATACGGTTGACAGTGAGGTTAATAAACTGCAAATACCTGTAAAGGCAAAATCCGGGCAACATAAAGATATTTGGACATGCATTGAGAACCAAAGAATTGTTGTGTATATTGATGGAGATAGAAAAGTTCTTGCACCCAAAGGTGAAGGAAATTATATTTGGCCTCAATTATCGCCGGATCAAACAAAAATACTCTTCACATTTACCGGCTACGGAACATACATAGCCGATTTGGACGGAAACATCCTTGCGGATATTGGTTATTTAAATGCTTCGAAATGGTTAAATGATCATTGGGTTGTTGGAATGAAGGACTATGATGATGGGGATGTTATTACAAGATCAGACATATATGCAGTAGGATCTGACGGACAAAGATCGATCCGGTTAACTCAAACCGAAGACGAGATAGAAATGTATCCTGATTGTGCAACTGACAATTCAAAGATCGTTTATCATACACTGGACGGCGATATTTATTTAATGACATTAAAACTTAAATAGGAGGAGTTATCATGAGAAAAACATTTTTGATACTCATAGTGTTTACATCAGTTTTTAATCTTTTTTCGCAAGATTTTTCTGATATAAGTATTTGTATTAACCCTGGACACGGTGGCCATGACGGTGATGACAGGTATATTGAAGAGACCGGTTTTTGGGAATCTGAAGGAAATCTGACTAAAGGACTGTATATCAGGGATATTCTTGAAAGTTATGGCGCAACGATAGTAATGACAAGAGTAACTAATAATACTTCCGATGACCTGCCTTTATCCCAAATAAGCCAGATAGCAAATGAAAATAATGTTGATTTTTTCCATTCGATTCACAGCAATGGATTTAGCGGAGTAATCAACTACCCTCTTATGCTGTTTAGAGGTTATGATAATGCACCTGTATTTCCTGCAGCAAAAGAAATGGGACATATCATGTGGCAAAAGCTCTGGGCTCACGGCAACGGATGGACACACCAGGGAGAAAAGAACAGAGGAGATTGGAGTTTTTATCCGCAATGGGGAACATCAGGATTAGGGGTTTTAAGAGATTTGACAATGCCCGGAGTGCTCAGTGAAGGTTCGTTCCATGATTATGTGCCCGAATCGTGGCGATTAAAGAATTTAGATTACAGAAGACATGAGGCATGGGTTTTTGCCAGATCATATTTTGATTTTTTTGAAACAGATACATCTGATCTGGGTGTTGTAGCAGGAATACTCAGAGATCCCTATTCAACACCTGAGTTCTATTTTAACCCAAATACATTGGATGGAGATGCTCCTGTACAAGGTGCTACTGTCACACTAACACCCGGAGACCTTGTTTACGAAACAGATACATTGAACAATGGTTATTTCTTCTTTGACAGTATTGCTCCCGGAGATTATGTACTCACATATAATGCTGAAAATTTCTATGTCGATACAACGCATATTACTGTTTTGGCGAATCAAACTTCTTTTGTGAATAAGTATTTGCAAACCGATACCACGGTAGCTCCCCAGGTCTTGTATCATTCACCAATCAGTACAATTAATGACAGCCTTGCTCTAAACCAGGTGTTTACAGTATATTTTGATTACCCTATGAATGAAGATTCCGTTGAAACTGCAATTTCGATAAGCCCCGAGGCAAGCCTGGTTTTTTCATGGGATGAAGATTCAAAAATCCTAACTATCAGCCCGGAAACGGTTTATCTGGCAAATTCACATTATTCAATAACGATATCGACTACTGCACAGCACTTATGGAATGTACCAATATCAGCACCCTATATTTTTGATTTATATATAAAAGATCGTACACAGCTTGTATTGGAAAAAACATATCCCATAGAAGGAATGGAAGAAGTAAGTACTCTTTTGCAATTCCGCTTGTACTTTGATGCTCCTTTGGATACAGAGACAATAGAGGGTAATATAGTTCTTTATAATCTCAATAATGATATAATTCCTGTTACAAGAAAGATTATTTTTGGCGAAGATGGCAAGGGCTTTTATTTTTTCGAGCCTGAAAATGAGCTTGACCTTAACAGCTATTACAGGCTAGCTGTTTCGGAAAATCTCGCCGATGAATATGGTACCACCCTGAACGAAAATTATGAGATCAATTTCAAAACAATAACTGATGCCTATGTACCTGGGACAGTATTTATTGATTTTGAAAGTATAAGTTCATGGTGGGATCCTGACGGCAGCGGCAGCACGATTGGTACTATTGATGAGCTTACAACATTCACACAATCTTCTGTCCATGTAATAAACGGCACATATTCAGGAAGATTGGATTATGCTTTCGAGAATGATAACGGCGGAGTATGCCGTACTCATAATGCAGGAACTCCTGCAGTAGGTTCTGATCCTGCATCTAAGATAGGCTTCTGGGTTTTCGGTGATCTCAGCTACAATGTTCTTGAATATTGGTTCTACCCGCCTACCGGGTATTCGCCGGTATATGTTGATATAATTGACTGGGCAGGTTGGGAATTAAAATATATTCCTTTTTCAGATATTGGCAGTGGTAGTACACGATTTGCAAGCCTGGTAGTGGTACAAACAGAACCAGGTGCTAAAAAGGGAACTATGTATTTCGATGATGGTCAGATTTTTCTACCTGTGGGGGTCGATAATAAAAAACAAGTTGAAACATTCATAGAGCAGAATTATCCGAATCCTTTCAGCACATTTACAACTTTCAAATTTAATGTCCCTGACAATTCCCATGTTAAATTATCTGTTTACAATATGATGGGGCAGCGAGTGGCAATCCTGGTTGATGAAAACAGCAGAAGTGGCATCAATAGTTACATATGGGACGGAACAACAAATAGCGGCATGAAGCTAAATCCGGGATTGTATATTTATAAATTTGAAATGATTTCATCATCAAACAATTCAAATAATCACATAGAAACCGGTAAATGCATATTGGTTGAATAGAGTAACTATTTAGCAGCAACTTTATGAAAGCAATGATCTTTGCGGCAGGGAGGGGTACCAGGCTTGGGAAACTGACTAATGATAAGCCAAAAGCACTTGTCATAATTCATAATGTAACAGTTCTTGAAATTGCTATACGAACACTCGTAAAATATGGATTTGATAGAATTATTATCAATGTTTTTCATTTTGCAGACCAGGTAATTAGTTTCCTTGATGACAATAAGCGATTTGGACTGAATATCGAAATTTCTGATGAAAGAGAAGAATTATTGGATACTGGAGGAGGTCTGAAAAAGGCTTCCTGGTTTCTGGATGGAACCGAACCCTTCCTGTTGTATAATGTAGATGTTCTTACCGACCTGGATCTTTCTTTACTCTATAAATCCCATATCCGTACCGGAGCTCTGGCCACCCTTGCCGTCAGGCACAGGAAGACAGCCCGTTACCTGATGATTGATAAGCATAAAAAACTTTATGGCTGGAAAAATATAGAGACAGGGGAGCAGATCCTTTCAGGGAATGTGGGTGAGGAGCATGAATTGATGGCTTTTTCAGGGATACAGGTAGTTAGTCCGGAAATTTTTAAGGTCTTACCTGATAAAACCACTTTTCCTATCATGAGTGCTTATCTTGATCTGGCAAGAACACATGATATTTTTACTTTTGAACACGATGATTCCAGGTGGTTGGATATTGGAAGACCTGAATCACTAGAAACGGCTGAGGAGCTCTTTCCGAACCTAAAATATTAGAAAGAGAGAAAAAAAGAGATGAGGGATGAGAGGTGAGAAAGAAAGAAGAGGTGAGAGAAGAGGACACAGAGCTCAGGGGAGAGGATGCAATATTGAAATTAATCTGCGATTATCTGCGTAATTAGCGTGAGATTCTTTCTCGCAGATACCGCAGATTTACACAGAATAATTTTGGTGCAGGAATTTAGAGACGGAGAAGAAGGATAAAAGATAAAAGTGTAGATTGAATAAAAGTTCAGAAAGAGTTGAATGAATAAGGTTGACTACCCAGTACCTAGCACCTAGAACCCAGCATCGTGAGTGACACGTAACTAAATATAAAGTTTTACAAACTGAAAATTACTGCATAGCGGTTTTAATATTATTATGTTAAAAGTCACTTATCTATTATTAATACTGGCAATTCTGCCATTGCAGGATACCGGATTCAAAGCTGAACAGCTTAGATATTCAAGGGTAAGATCCGCATATGCAGAAAAAGAATCTATTATTCTTGATAAACTAAATGGCCAGAATATTAATGTTGATATGCTGGAAGTTTACATCCGGGCTTTCAAAGAAGAAGAGCAAGTGGAATTATGGGGAAGGAACAGCAATGATACAAGTCTCAGATTAGTGGATCAGTATAAGTTTTGCTCTACTTCGGGTCAAATGGGACCAAAACGAAGGCAAGGTGATTACCAGATTCCGGAAGGTTTTTATTTTATTGATAGGTTTAATCCTTTTAGCAGTTTCCACCTTTCTCTGGGCATTAATTATCCAAATAAGTCTGATCGGATACTGGGGGATAGTGGAAATCCCGGTGGGGATATTTTCATCCATGGAGATTGTGTTACTATTGGCTGTATTCCCATTACAGATGATAAAATTAAAGAATTATACCTATATTGCGTGGAAGCCAAAAACAATGGTCAGGCCAGGATTGAAGTAAGTATTTTCCCGACTCGATTAAACCAGGAAAACTATGACCGTCTTCTTAAGAATTACCCGCTTGACCAGAGCAGAATTCATTTATGGACAGACCTGAAAAAGGGATATGCCTATTTCGAGAAGCATAAGTCTCCACCAAAGGTAAGTATTCTGAATAACGGACGATATAGGGTAGGAGGAATGTAAAGAGTTTAGGAGGTTGAGGGGTTTAGAAGTTTAATTTTTATTTCTTTGATTCTTTCTAATCTACATAAAGCCGTATAATGAAACAATTAAAAAGAAAAACCGGGATTTTTGAAGCTATCCAGGATCCGTTTCAGCAGTTTTTTAAGACTGAGGCATCGGGTGGAATTTTATTGATAATTTTCACACTCATTGCTCTTATATGGGCAAATTCCGGATGGGCAGACATTTACTCTTCATTCTGGTCGAAGAAGCTGACAATAGGTTTTGGCACTTTTCAAATTTCTGAAACATTAGGACACTGGATCAATGATGGCTTGATGGCCATATTCTTTTTTGTGGTGGGACTGGAGATCAAACGTGAAATTGTATCAGGAGAACTTTCATCTATAAAGCAGGCATCACTACCAATAGCTGCTGCAATTGGAGGAATGATTGTTCCTGCCCTGCTTTTTGTTTTGCTTATTGGTGATGGTGGAGGAAAGGAAGGTTGGGGTATACCAATGGCAACAGATATCGCCTTTTCTCTTGGGATACTTACTCTGCTTGGGAAGCGCGTTCCTCTCAGCTTAAAGATATTCCTGACGGCTTTTGCCATTGTGGATGACCTTGGTGCTGTTATGGTAATTGCCATTTTTTATAGTTCCGGTATTGTCTGGAGTGCTTTGCTCGTAGCCGGAATTTTAATAATTATCCTTATACTACTGAATTATTTCAACGTTAATACTATCCCTCTGTATATAGTTATTGGAGTTGTTATCTGGTACTTTTTTCTTATTTCGGGTGTTCATCCAACTCTGGCAGCAGTAATTCTAGCCTTTACTATTCCACAGAACCGTAAGGTAAGAGGGGATGTTTTTGTGCGTTATATGAAATATAACCTGGATAAATTTGGTAGTGAATGCAGTGGAGATCTCAATCTGACCAAGAACCAGCTTAAGGCCATTGATAAAATGGAATGGCTCACTTCAAAGGTTCAGAGTCCGGTACAATCACTTGAACACTCTATGCACGGATTTGTAGCTTTTGTTGTTATGCCCATATTTGCTCTAGCCAATGCAGGTATTGATCTGACTCCTGATGAATCAGGATTGTTCAATCCCCTGACAAACAGTATTTCCATTTCTCTTGTGTTTGGTAAACTCATTGGGATTATCCTGGCTGTCTGGATTGCTGTAAAGTTAGGCTTTGGGTCACTGCAAAAGGGGGTGAGGTGGATTCATCTTGTTGGAGTAGCCCTGTTGGGAGGAATTGGATTCACTATGTCCTTATTTATTAGCAACCTTGCTTATAACGATGCGGGAATTCTTAACCAGGCAAAACTTGGAATTCTTATTGGTTCCCTTGTTGCAGGTCTTGCCGGCTATCTCATACTTAAGTTTACGCTTCCGGAGGAGGTGGCAGAAGAAGAGATGAGATAAAAGAGGGCCCAGGGCGCAAGGCTCAGGGCACAGAATACGGCTGGAGACCAGGCGAGGTGTTTACTATATTGCTACAAATATTCACCCCAGGGATGAACACGAACTTCCCGATTTTTCCATAGCCAGGAAAGAAATTACTATGAAGTCCTTAAGGGAAATGGGAATAATTGAATAGGGAAGTAGTTAGGAAGAAAAAGAGATTGGAATATTTGAAATCACAAATCATAAATTCCATTATCTAAACTGTTAAAAGATAAATTTACCGGAACCCGGAACCCGGAACTAGCACCCAGCACCCACTTGTCCGCCGGAGCCTTGGCGAAGGTGGAGCACCCAGCACCATGTTAATTATGCATAAATTACCCCTGAACCAATAAGTTCATCTTTATCATACCATGCAGCAAACTGACCGGGTGTAATGCCTCTCTGGAGATCCATGAAAATTATATAAATGCCTTCAGACCTGGCAAATAGCTTTGCTTTCTGAAGTGGTTGTCTGTACCTTATCCTTACCAACATTTCCCAGGTTTCTCTGGGTTTCATTTTTAGATCTTCCCGAATCCAGTGATCTTCACCCCGTGGAATAAAGAGGCCTTTTCTGTTTAAGGCAGGATGGTTATGGCCCTGGCCTACAAACAGGATGTTATTTTTTACATCAAGCTGAATAACAAATAATGGTTCCGGTTTACCTCCTATATTAATGCCTTTTCTCTGCCCCACAGTAAAAAAATGTGCTCCCGTATGATCACCTGCTTTATTCCCATCGGATGGATCAAATGATACCGGCCTGGTCATTTCTGATAGTTTCTCGTCGGAGACATCATCATCCGGGTATGAATTGGGAAAAGATAGAACATCTATATCCTTAGGTATTTCAATTGTGTCTCCTTTTTTTGCTTTTAATTTTTGCTGAAGAAAAACGGGAAGATCCACTTTCCCTACAAAACAAATTCCCTGAGAATCTTTACGGGCAGCAGTGGCCAGGTTTTGTTCCTCAGCAATTTTTCTAACTTCTGGTTTATCTATTTCTCCAAGTGGGAATATGGATATGCTTAACTGTTCCTGGGAAAGCTGACACAGGAAGTAGCTTTGATCTTTGTTGCTGTCCTTCCCGGCAAGCAGTCGATAAATGGTTTTTCCCTCAATATTTAGTTCTTCAATCCTTGAATAGTGACCTGTGGCAACTTTATCAGCTCCAAGTTTTTTAGCCTCTTTTACAAATAAGTCAAATTTCACTTCCCTGTTGCAAAGAACATCCGGATTTGGAGTCCTGCCCTTTTCATATTCACTGAACATATAGTCTACAACCCTTTTTCTGTATTGTTCACTTAAATCGATGGTGTGGAATGGGATTTTTAATTTTTTTGCAACCATTTCTGCAAAAAGAACATCCTCATCCCATGGGCAATCACCTTTCAGAACTCCCCTGGTATCATGCCAGTTCTTCATAAACAGGGCAATAACATCGTAGCCCTGTTTCTTAAGCATGTATGCTGCAACACTGCTGTCAACTCCTCCCGACAGGCCTATAACTACTTTTTTCATAAAAATCGACCAAATAGACAACAAAATTAGGAAAAAATCACAAGTACATTGCTAATAATCCCAAATGAAAATTCCTGCAGAAAAAACAGATGAAATTGATAAAATATAGTGCCAGTGTCAATCCTGGGCCTTCTAATCAGTAATTTTATAGAGCAATGTATTAGTATCAGTCGTAATTATCGTTGATTAGATGGCTTCCCTGATAATTTGTTGCTATTTTCTTTTTTTTTGAATTAGATCTGGGTTATCAACCTCCGCCTGCGGCGGATACGAGGATCAATGAAATGTTAGGATTAAAAATAGCACCATGCTTTAGCTTGGTGTTAGTAGTAAATGCCATATTTGATAAGTCAGCTTTAAGCTGACTTTACATTATAATTTCAAGTACGCTGAAGCGCACTGAAGACAGCCCCCTTATTTTTTGAAGTCAAGACTAAAAAAATTGTGTACCAGGGATTTAGTAACTTAGGGCCTCTTCAAACTTTTTAGCTATCCATTCAGGAGTTTTGCGGTTGATTGTCACATTCAGTTTCATACTGAATTTATTTCCTGTGGGAGCTGGTAATACAATCTTTTCTTTTAGAAGAGCCGATCTGAACTTTTCGGGATATGTTTCCTTTAAGTAGAAATTGAATACATTGGTTCCGCTGGGTATATTCTCAAATTTCAAGTTTGGATTCTTTTTCAGTAAGCTGAAAAATTGCTCTGCATTTTGAATGGATAGTTTGTAGTTTTCAAGAAATGAGTCTGCATATTTTAATGCAATAGCTGCAAATGGCCATACCTGGGACATACCACCTCCAAACATTCTTCTTGTGTGATACAGATCTTTAGTAAACTCTCTGGATCCTGCCAGGATGGCTCCCGAGGGAGCATTAAAATCTTTATACATGGAGATATATACTGTATCGAATAATTCGGCATATTGATGAGGCAGGATTCCTGAGTGTGCACTGGCATTAAATAATCTTGCTCCATCCAGATGCATCCCGATATTCTTACTGCGGGCATAATCAGATACCTTTTTCATTTCGTCAAAGGGAAATGCCTGGTTGTTATGTCTTCTAACCGGGGACTCAATTGAAATGGCTCCAATTGGTGTTTTCACCCTATTTACACTGTTTTTTTCAACAGCTTGCAGTACATCAACTAGTGAGAATGAATACTTTTCAGCCTGTATGGGAATGAGGTTTATACCACTTAAATTCTGGGCGCAATCACCTGAATCCCTGTAGATGTGACTATCAGCCTGAACAATTACCCTTTTAGCTTTTCCTGCAAGCTTACGAATGGCAATATGATTGGCAAGCGTGCCTGTTGGCATAAATATGGCACTTTCTTTCCCAAGCAAGGATGCGAATTTATTTTCAAGCTCTTCAACACTGCCACCATTGCTGTAATAATCAATTTGTATTTTCTTTTCTTGAGCCATTTGATATAGCTCCCAGGAGTATTCCAGGGGACTCATATCTATGCCATCCCTGATAAATTTCACAGTGGATTGTAAAGACTTAAGCTCTTTATCTGTTTCTTTTGAGGCAGGAAATCTGAACCCGCTTGCTACCCCACCAGCTAATAAGCCGGAACTCAACAGGAAAGATCGTCGGTTTATTAAGTTCATATCTGAATATATTTGATAAAATAACTGTCTTATAAGTATTTACCTCAATTACTACCTTCCATGAGGTTCCAGATCAGGTGTTTTCTCCCCATTTTTAACAAATCTGTCGAACCATAATCGTACCTGCCGGTCTACTTCTTCATTATGTTCGTTTAATCCATGATCACCACCCTCCAGCATTAGAAGCCGATAGGGGACTTTTGCATTGTTGAATGCTTCAGCGAGATCCAAGGCCATTTGTGGTACAACACGCCAATCGGAAGTGCCATGGAGCATTAATATTGGAGTGTTCTTTGATATCTTTTCTACATTACAAATGGCAGATCTTGCATTCAGTGCTGATTCCTTGTTGTTATCATAATCAGGTATAAGATCCTGATAAACCTCTTCCATGTCCGGTCTTGTCTCTATATTCATATAAAGATCTGACAATCCTCCACCTACACAGACGGCTTTAAATTCATCAGTTCTCATAAGGCTGAGATAGGTCATCATCCCACCACGGCTCCAGCCATAAATACCGAGCTTTCCCGGGTCAACATTTTCTTGCTTTTTCAGCAGGGGTGTCAGGTTCAGAACATCATTTACATCCTTTCCACCAAACTCCTCTCTTCCTTCTCCACCATCATTTCCCCTGTACTGGCTGGCGACTACTACATAACCCCAGCTTGCCACCCTGGCAAGTATAAAGGCTGCCTTTCTGTTATTCAATTGGCCAAAATCCAGGTTTCCACCACGATTGTAAACTATAGCAGGATAAGTTCCTGGTTGAACAGGGGAGGCTATGTATCCAATCACTTCCAGGCCATCACTTAAATAAGAAATCTTTTCAACCTTAACATTTTCAAGATATTTGTACTTTAGCTTCAATACATTTTGTTTGTTTATCTCT
>JAUVKW010000016.1 GCA_030596025.1 Bacteroidota bacterium
GCTATTTAAAGAGTTTGGAAGGGTATCTGCCTTCCCGATATGCATAGGCAGCCAGGACAGTGACACTATAGTGAACGCAGTAAAACTTTTAGAGCCTTCATTTGCGGGCATAAATTTAGAAGATATCTCAGCGCCGCGCTGTTTTGAGATAGAGGACAGGTTGAAGGCAGAGACAAATATGCTAATATTTCATGATGACCAGCATGGAACAGCAATAATATCAGCTGCCGGATTGCTCAATGCATTGGAATTAAATGGCAAGAAAATTGAAGATTTGAAAATGGTTGTGAGTGGTGCCGGAGCTGCAGCTGTTTCTTGTACTCGTCTATATATTTCTATGGGTTTGAAACCAGAGAATATTGTGATGGTTGATAGTAAAGGTGTAATTAATTCGAAAAGAAAAGACCTGAACGAAACTAAAAAAGGGTTCGTAACCAAGCGAAATCTTGATACACTGGCTGATGCCATGAAAGGGGCAGATCTATGTCTTGGCTTATCTGTTGGAGGAATGATTAAGAAAGACATGCTCGCTTCTATGGCTCCTGATCCTATTGTTTTTGCAATGGCGAATCCTGATCCTGAAATTACCTTTGAAGATGCAATGTCCACAAGGGATGATTTAATTTTTGCAACAGGAAGATCTGATTATCCAAACCAGATTAACAATGTTCTTGGATTCCCGTTTATTTTCAGGGGAGCTTTAGATGTTCAGGCCACAAAGATAAACGAAGAGATGAAGATTGCAGCCGTTAAGGCCCTGGCAGACCTTGCTAAGGAACCTGTTCCGGATTATGTAAATAAGGCTTATAATGTCAAAAACCTTGTTTTTGGGAGAGACTATATTATTCCAAAACCTATGGATCAGCGTCTTATTGTCAGGGTTTCTTCTGCAGTAGCTAAAGCTGCAATGGATACCGGAGTTGCAAAGCAAGCTATTACCGACTGGGATGCTTATGCTGAAGAGCTAAATAAAAGACTTGGTTACGACACAAAAATATTAAAATCAATTCGGCTTAAAGCAAAGCAGGATCCTAAAAAGGTTGTATTCTCTGAAGCGGAAGATTTAACTATCCTGAAAGCGGCTCAAAGCGTTATCTATGAAGGTATAGCAAAACCAATCTTATTAGGACGCAAAGCGAAGATTAACAAGATGATTAAGGATAATGGCCTGGAACTGGATGAGGCAGTAATTATTGATCCTTCAAGTGCTGAAGAAGATCAAAGAAGAAAGGAGTATGCCCGGGTTTATCATGAAAGACGCCAAAGAAAAGGTATTGGATACAGTTCATCCAGAGAAAAAATGAAGCACAGGGATTATTTTGGTGTTATGATGGTGGAGAAAGGGGAAGCGGATGCATTTGTTGCCGGGATGACAAGAAAATATTCGGAGGCCATCCGTCCGGCATTAGAAATTGTTGGAGCTGCGAAAGAAAAGCATATTGCAGGAATGTATATGTTGTTGACAAAGAGAGGTCCAGTATTCTTCGCAGATACTACAATGAACGTTAATCCGGATGCTCAAACTCTTGTGAATACCACATTGTTGGCTGCACATCAGATCAAGAGATTTGGAATTGAACCAAAAATTGCAATGGTTTCATTTTCAAATTTCGGTGCATCCCGTGAGCAAAGTCCGAGAACTGTGAAAAAAGCAGTGGAGATCCTTCATGCAGAGCATCCTGAGGTAATAGTAGATGGTGAGATGCAAGCAAATTTTGCACTTAATAAGGAACTGCGAGATAAGGTATTTCCATTTTCTGTATTAAAAGGAATAGATGTGAATACCTTAATTTTTCCGGAACTGAATTCCGGGAACAGCTCATATAAAATTATGCAACAAATTGGGGGAGCCGATGCAGTGGGTCCAATACTGCTTGGAATGAACTATCCCGTTCATATTATACAGAGAGAAAGCTCAGTGCGGGAAATTATTGATATGACAGCAATTGCTGTGATTGATGCACAATGCCGGGCAGATGAAAGCTGTGATTAAATAAATGATATGAGTTTATAGAATTATTTCTTTTTGAATTATGAAAAGGGTTTCTTTAACAAGAAACTCTTTTTTTTGTTTGTAATCAGGCAGTTTCTATATCGCACAATTTTCTTACTTTAGTATCTACTAATATTAAAGATTATGTATGAGTTTATTCGAGGTAATGTTCAGCAACTTAGCCCAACTTCACTGGTACTAAATACCTCAAATATTGGTTATTTTATCCATATTTCATTGTTTACCTATTCCAGTTTATCAGAATCTGAAGAAGCAACTCTTTATATTCATCAGATTATCCGGGAAGATGCCCATCTGCTGTATGGTTTTTCAACTATCCAGGAACGTGAAATATTTCGACTGCTTATTTCTGTATCAGGGATTGGTGCAAATACCGGACGAATGATTTTATCAGCATTGAGCCCGGATGAAACAAGAGCCGCAATTATTTCTGATAACGTTCATGTACTTAAGGGAATAAAAGGTATTGGGGCAAAAACAGCACAAAGACTTATAGTGGATTTGCGTGACAAGCTTGCTAAAACCTCCGATGGGGGCGATTTTGTTGGTCTTTCAAGCAATAGAAACAGGGAAGAATCGTTATCTGCTTTAGCAACATTAGGTTTTTCCAAATCATTGGCTGCAAAGGTCTTGGACAAATTGATTTCAGAGAATCCGGGAATTGCGGTAGAAGACCTGATCAGAGAAGCACTCAAGAGATTGTAATTATTTTAGCCCTAGCGAGTTGACCAGGACAACAAAATATTTTTTGTTTAATGCTGCCTTTATATCCTGTTGGCTGATTTTGACCAATTCTGCTATTTATGCCAGTAGCAATAAATTGATTCTTCCGGTATTCAATGAGTCTTTTATATTTCAGGATACCACTACAACCAAAACAACCGATTTAAGATATCCTTTTCAAGATGAATCTGGCAATCCTTTTATTAAAGAATCTGAATCGGCTCTTTATTTGCGCAATCCATCTAATATTACCAGGGATATTGTTTATAATCCTGAAACCAATGAATATACAATTTTTGAAAAAATAGGGGAAAACAATTATCGTACCCCGGTAACTATGTCCCTGGAAGAGTTTAAAAGATGGGAATTTGACCAGGAGATGAGGGCCTACTGGAAACAAAGAGCTTCAGGAAATACAGGAGACTTCATGTCTTCGCTTATTCCGCAAATCAGAGTTGGAGGCGAAGGGTTTGACAAGGTGTTTGGAAGCAATGTAATAAACATTGTTCCCCAGGGGTCTGCAGAGCTTATATTTGGAGTTAATATTTCCAGAATTGACAATCCATCTCTTTCCGAAAAACTAAGAAAGGTAACCACTTTCGATTTTCAGGAAAAAATTCAAATGAATGTGAGTGGAACAATTGGAGATAAGGTTAAACTGGGAGTTAATTATAATACCGAAGCTACCTTTGATTTTGAAAATCAAACAAAACTTGAATATGCAGGGAAAGAAGATGAAATTATAAAGAAGATTGAAGCCGGAAATATAAACTTTCCACTTTCGGGAACACTGATTACGGGGAGTCAGAGTTTGTTTGGACTGAAAACAGATTTACAGTTTGGCAAATTATCAGTCTCTACAGTTTTTTCACAGCAAAAAGGAGAAACTTCAGTTATTGAAGTGAAAGGAGGGGCTCAGATTGAAGAATATGAAGTCTTAGCGGTAGATTATGAAGCCAACAGGCATTTTTTCCTTTCACATTATTTCAGAGATAATTATGATCGTGCATTGCAGAACCTTCCGGTTATAAACACCGGGGTAAATATTGAAAGAATTGAGGTTTGGGTTACCAATCAATCAAGCAACTTCGAAGAATCCAGAAATATTGCTGCCTTTTTGGACCTGGCTGAAAATTCGGCGAATATTTATAATACTGTACCGGAATTTCAACAAATTGCTCCCGGAGTTGTACCATACAATAACCTTAACGGACAATATCAATCTCTAAGCACTACTTATTCGGGAATTCGGGATATCAACTCAATAACCAGTACTCTTGCACCATTGGAACCAGGTTTTCTGATTGGACAGGATTTTGAGAAAGTTGAAAATGCCAGAAAATTGACAGAGCGGGAATATACCCTGAACCGCCAACTTGGCTATATTTCCCTGAGCTCTGCCTTAAATGCTGATGTAATATTGGCTGTAGCATATGAATATACACTGAATGGGGAGGTTTATACAGTAGGAGAGTTGTCAACAGATGGAGTGTCTGCCCCAAACACCCTGATAATGAAATTATTGAAGGGAACGAGCTCAACTCCCAAATTGCCAACATGGGACCTGATGATGAAGAATGTTTATTCAATAGGGGCATATCAGGTAGAGAAAAATGATTTTCAGATGCATGTATTGTACCTGGATGATAAAACCGGAAATGCAATTAATTATATTACTGAAGGAGATATTGCCAATAAGATTCTACTTCAGGTTATGAATCTTGATAATCTGGATTCTCAACTAGAGCAGAATAAAGATGGAATGTTTGACTTTATGCCGGGGATTACGATCAATCCATCCAATGGGCGTATTATTTTCCCGGTATTGGAACCTTTTGGAAGTTACCTGAGAAATAAAATTGGAGATGATGCAATTGCCGACAAGTATGTATTTGAAGAATTATATGATTCCACAAAAGTAAAAGCAGAGCAAATTTCAGAAAAAAACAAATTTCTTCTGAGTGGGACATTTTCTTCTTCAGGTAGTTCAGATATTTCTCTGAATGCTTTAAACGTACCCCAGGGATCGGTAAAGGTTACAGCCGGCGGAATACAGTTAACAGAGAATGTTGACTATACCGTGGATTATAACCTTGGACGGGTAAAAATTATCAATCCGGGACTACTTGAGTCACAGACACCTATAAGGGTTTCTCTTGAAAGTAACCAGTTGTTTGCCATTCAGACAAAGACCTTGCTGGGAACCCATCTGGATTACAAAATAAATGACAAATTTAATGTTGGTGCTACGGTAATGAATCTTACCGAGAGACCCCTCACACAGAAGATAAATGTTGGGGAAGAGCCCATGTCAAATACAATATGGGGCTTGAATACTTCTTTTGAAACCGGCTCCCAGCTTCTTACCAATATGGTAGACTGGTTACCATTGATACAAACAAAAGCACCCTCAAGCATTCGTTTTACAGGAGAATTTGCTCAATTGATTCCGGGACATTCCAAGGCTGTTGGCAAGGCCGGGACTTCTTATATTGATGATTTTGAAGGGAGTATCACATCTATTGATATGAAGTCATTAAATGCCTGGGTTCTTTCCAGTCTTCCCTCAGGTCAATATGATCTTTTCCCTGAAGCTGAAACTCATAATAACCTGGCATCTGGTTATAACAGGGCTAAGTTAGCCTGGTATTTTATCGATCCTCTTTTCCTCAGGAACAATGCAACTACTCCCAACCATATTAAGAATGACCCTGATGAACAATCGAGTCATTTTGTACGTGAAATATTTGAAAAAGAAATTTGGCCCAACAAAGAAAGTCCCAGTGGAATACCAACTAATATAGCAGTTCTGAACCTGGCATATTATCCGGAAGAGAAAGGTCCATATAATTATGATATTGCAGCCAATATGTATTCTTCCGGGGTTGACAATGATGGGAAATTACGAGATCCTGAAAGTCGTTGGGGAGGAATAATGAGAGAAGTTCAAACCAATGATTTTGAAGCAGCCAATATCCAGTTTATTAAATTTTGGCTTATGGATCCATTTGTGGAAGATCCCACTCATCAGGGAGGGGAATTGTACTTTAATCTTGGAAACGTATCTGAAGATATCTTAAACGATTCACGCAAAAGCTTTGAAAACGGACTTCCCACCTCTCCTGAGATTCGTGATGTAGATTCAACAGCCTGGGGAAGAGTTCCGGTGAAGCAATCCCTGGTCAATGCATTTGACAACGATATTGAATCGAGAATTTACCAGGATATTGGGCTGGACGGACTTGGTGATACAGATGAGGCTGGTTTTTTTGAGAATTATCTTGATTCACTTCAGAATATTGTTAATCCCGGGGAATGGGATCAAATGAGCCAGGATCCTTCAAGTGACAACTTCCATTATTACCGTGGGTCTGATTACGACAGGGACCGGGTTGGAATTCTGGATCGTTATAAAGCATATAACGGCCTTGATGGGAACTCACCAACAGCAGAACAATCTAATGAATCCTATCCCACTACAGGTTCAACCCTGCCGGATGTGGAAGATATCAACCGGGATAATACACTATCAGAAACTGAGAGCTATTTTCAGTACAAGGTCCCCCTCAGGCCAAACAACATGAATGTAGGAAGCAATTATATTACAGATATTGTAAGCTCTACAGTTACCCTGGCTAATGGACAGCAATCTACGGTTAAATGGTACCAGTTTAAGATACCTCTATCTATTTATGAGAAAATTGGAGCTATACAGGATTTCAGATCTATACGCTTTATGAGGATCTTTATGAGGGATTTTCGTCAACCTGTAGTTTTACGTTTTGCAGAACTGGAACTTGTTCGCGGGGAGTGGAGAAAATATGATTTTTCTTTGATGAGTGGAGGGGAAAGACTTACTACCCCCCAACCTGGAGGGGGTATTTTTGAGATTGCAGCTGTGAATATTGAAGAAAATGCCAGCAAGGAGCCTGTGAATTATGTTCTTCCTCCGGGATTTGATCGTGAAATAGATCCTAATAATCCTCAACTTCAACAGCTTAATGAACAGGCCATGGTGCTGTATGTTAAGGATCTTGAAGATGGAGATGCCAGGGCTGCCTTTAAAAACTTATCCCTGGATTTTAGAAAATATAAAAAACTGAGGCTTGAGGTACATGGAGAAGCCTTAACCGGGGAGAATCTGCGTGATGATGAATTATCAGTTTTTATTCGTTTGGGAACAGATTATAAGGATAATTATTATGAATATGAAATACCTCTAAAGGTCACTCCTCCAGGGAGATATAACGATGATTCAGAATCAGACAGAGAAATTGTCTGGCCCGAAGAGAATCAGATTGTAATAAGTCTGGAACAGTTCCTTGACTTGAAGCAAACCAGAAATGATGCTATGAGAAGAGCCGGATCAGGAATAAGCCCGGGGGATAAATTCTCTATATATAAAGATGACCGAAAACTTAGCATCTCTGGAAACCCAACTCTTAGTAATGTGAGAACCATCATGATGGGTGTACGAAACCCACTTCAGGACCCGAATGACATTAACGATGATGGAGCACCCAAATCAGGAGAAATTTGGGTAAATGAACTAAGACTTACAGACTTTGACCGCAAGAGTGGCTGGGCTGCAAATGCGCGCTTGCAGGCACAACTGGCCGATTTTGGCTCTATTGATGTGGCAGGATTAACTATTAAGCCCGGATTTGGAAGCATTGAGAAAAAAGTAAGTGAGCGAAGTATTGAAGAAGTATTGGAATATGATTTATCATCAAACCTGGAACTTGGAAAATTTTTCCCGGAGAAAGCAAATGTACATATCCCTGTATACATGGGTTATTCAGAGAGTGTTATCAGCCCTGAGTACAATCCCCTGGAGCCTGATATACCATTAGAATATGCTCTCGAGAATGCAAAAACAAAAACTGAAAAAGACTCTATTAAACACTATTCTCAGGATTATACTAAGAGGAAGAGTCTGAACTTTACGAATGTGAATTTTGGCATTCGGGGAGATAAACCCAGGTTTTATGATCTTGCAAATTTATCGTTTAACTATTCTTATAGCGAAATTGAATCAAGAAATGTAAATACTGAAATTGACCTGGAAAAAAACTATCGGGGTGGATTTTCTTATATTTTTAACACAAGACCTAAAAATTTAGCTCCCTTCCAAAAATCAAATGCTTTACGATCACAATCTCTCAGGCTTATTAAAGATATTAACTTTTATCCCTATCCAAATTATTTTTCTTTCCGTACAGATATGAACAGGCGATATAACGAAGTTAAAACCAGGAATATCACTAATCCACATCTCAAAATTGATCCTACTTTTCGCAAAGATTTTTTCTGGAATCGTTACTACGATGTTAAATGGGATCTTACCCGTGCATTAAAATTTGATTTTACCGCCGGGAATATTGCAAGAATTGATGAGCCTGTTGGCGGAGTTGATAGAGAAAGATATTCCGATGAATATGATCAGTGGAGAGACTCAGTAATGGTAAATCTTAGAAACTTTGGCCGTACAACTCATTATTATCATAAATTCAATGCCTCCTTCACAGTGCCTATTAACAAATTACCATTTTTGAATTGGGTTACTTTAACTGCTCGTTATAGCGGAGGCTATGACTGGTATGTTGGACCGCAATTTCCCGATTCGGTAAATATCAATCTGGGGAATACAATTTCAAATTCAAATACAGCCCAGTTAAACGGACAGATGAATTTCGTTAACCTGTACAATAAACTTGGATATTTAAGAAAAATTAATCAAAAAAGTCAAAGTGGAAAGTTGGGACAACAGGATGAAAAGAGATATAAGGATGTAAGTTATAAAAGAGAAAAGCTGAATCTGAAAGCGAATGAGCCAAAAGCAATATATCATAAATTACTGACTGAAGATGTTAGCGTAAGGGTTCTTGATGAAAATAATGTGGAGATAAAGGGAAGCTTTAAAATTGATAATGAAAGAAGAATAACTTACACGGCAGAAGAGGATAATAAGAATTTAACCCTGATTGTTGAAGGGAGGAAAGAACGAAAATATAATCCCCTGATAATGGTTGAGGAGGTATCTACCAGAGTATTAATGGGAATACGTAATATCTCAGTTTCCTATTCGCAGAATCAGGGAACCTTCATGCCAGGCTATAATCCAAAAACGGAATTTATGGGCTTGAATGATGTTAATGGAGAAATGGCTCCGGGCTGGCCCTTTATTTTGGGATACCAGGATAAGAACTTCCCTGAAAAGGCAATTCGGAATAACTGGATTACCAGCGATACAATTCTGAACAATGCCTATATGATGACTCATAATGAGAATTTTAATCTTCGAAGCACCATTGAACCACTACGAGGGATACGTATAGATTTAACTGCAAACAGAAGATTTGCAAGTAATTACAGTGCCTATTATCTTGCTGATGCCAACGGGAACTTCCCGGATAGTATACGAAATCCTGTTTATTCAGGGAACTTCAGTATGTCTTATGTAACCTTGCCTACGGCATTTGAGAAAGTTAGTGCAAGAAATAATTACGGGTCAGAAAACTTCGATATATTCATGAAATATACCAAGGTAATTTCAGAAAGACTGGCCAGGGAGAGACAGGCAATTGATCCCGGATATAATCCTGATATTGATCCCGAAACCGGTTTGCCCATAGAGGGAGATTATAAGAATGGATATGATGTTACTTCACAGGAAGTATTGGTTCCTGCCTTCCTGGCTGCTTATGCCCGCAGGGATCCTGAAAAAATTGAACTCAATACTTTTCCTTCCCTTCTCAGTATATTGCCAAACTGGAGAATTACATTTGATGGATTGAACAGGTCCGAATTTGTAAAAAGATTTTTTCGGTCAATAACTATTTCGCATGTTTACAGGTCAACCTATGATATTGGTGCTTACCGAACAAACCTCAACTATCTTGATGGAGAGGATATTCGTGACCTGGACTATAATTTTCTCCCGGAGCATAGTATTGCCACAGTATCCCTCAATGAACAATTCAGTCCTTTAATCAATGTTGATATGGTATGGAGAAATGGTATCAGCACACGGATGGAGATAAAGAAATCCAGGAACCTTTCTTTAAGTCTTGCCAATAATCAACTTACTCAAATCACAAATGATGAAATTGTGATAGGAACAGGCTACAGGTTTGATGAAGTTCAGTTTGTATTGAAAACCGGAGGCCGGCAGAAAGAGCTGAAAAGTGACCTGAATCTGAGAGCAGATTTTTCTATCAGGGACAATAAAACTATCATGAGAAAAATTGTTGAGGAAACTAATGAACCAACAGCCGGGCAGAAGATTTTCACACTTAAGTTTACAGCCGATTATGTATTGAGTGATCGTTTTAACCTGAGATTGTTCTATGATCGTATTGTAAACAAGCCTTTTGTAGCACGAACATTTCCAACCTACAATACCAAGTTTGGATTTACCCTGAGGTTTACGCTGGTGCAGTAGAAGAGGATGATTGAAGATAAAAGATAAAAGTATAAAGATAAAAGGGAAGGGAAGAGAAGAGGCTCAGGGCTCAGGGCTCAGGGCAAGACAAGATTAAAGATTAAAGGAAAAAGATAAAAGGAAAGAAAAGAGGCGAGTGAGAGACGGGGAGAAAGAAAGAGAAGATAGAAGAAGAGGTGAGAGGTGAGTGAAAAAAGAAGTGTCGAAAGGTCAAAAAGCTTGAAGAGTCTAAGAGTGAAGAGATAGAGCGACAATCTTAAACTTTCTTGAACAATCTTGAACACTCTTGACCCAGTCCCAGTCTGCAGTCAGCATGGGAGCGACAGGGCGATAGAGCGAAAGAAGAAGTGAGAGGGATTTCACTATTACAAAATTGTAATTTTAATTCCGAAATATGTCCACACTTTTTGAGTTATCACTTGAGTGAAAAATTTGTGATTTTTATTTCATGACTAGACATTTCTTTTTATTTTTGATGAACATTTAATATTCATATCACGAACCTTAAAATATTTTATCATGAATGTACCCGAGAACCTGAAATACACCAAGAATCATGAATGGCTGCGTTTAGATGGTAATGAAGCTTTTATTGGAGTTACTGATTATGCACAGGGAGAGCTGGGAGATGTGGTTTTTGTGGAAGTTGAAACCGAAGGGGAAGAGCTGGAGAAAGGAGATGTATTTGGAACCATTGAAGCAGTAAAAACAGTGTCAGATCTGTTTATGCCTGTCTCAGGAAAAGTTCTGGAGTTTAATGCCAAACTGGAAGATGAACCTGAAATTATCAACAGCGACCCTTATGGAGAAGGATGGTTGATAAAGCTTAAGCTGGACGATGGAGATATAAGTGATCTGCTGGATTCCAGCCAGTATAAATCAATGATAGAATCTTAGGCTTGAATCAATATTGTACTTTGAGGCTTTCCGGTTTACCGGAGAGCTTTTTTTGTCATAACTCACCGGACCGGTGAGTTATTCTTTCCTGTTTTCCGAGAAAATCTTATTGTAATAGCCTTACCTGTAGGGCTTGAATATTAGTAGCCCCGGGTAATCCCACTGTTCGATGTAGCTATAATACAGCCATCGGGTTAGTTTATTTGCTTTGATTTCCTTGGAAAATGAGATTGCGATTTGCAACTTCAAGTGTGAAATAATTAACAGCAGAATGTTTCTGTTATTTTAAGACTGAGACAGCACTGTATGGATTTTTCTGTTCCCGACTATGAATGTTTGGTTTTTTGACCTGATAAAGTTGGTTCATCTAAATATCTGTTGTAAATTTATTAGCCCTAATGAAACCACTAGCGTAATTAAAAAATTAACTCAATACTTTAAGCATAATTTACTGCAAAAAAGCAGTATCAGGAAACATGTAATACATCATTCATCTTACAAAACCATGTTATATAACAAGTCTTTTATTTGGAATATTTGTTAAAGTAATGTATGTTTGTTAAACAATTTGCACCATGAAATCACTAATAGTACACTATAAGCGCATTTCATCCTTAATGTTAATCAATAACAAGCTTGTTTTATATTGCCACAAAAGCTTCTTTCATACAGGAGCTTTTGTCAGTTAATATATAATTGGTAATACCAAAATACAAAATTGAAAACAAAAATTATTTTTATTAATCTTTAAAATTCAAATTATGAAGAAACTTTTACTCCTTATTATTTTATTTTCACTTATTACAGACTTCTCTTTTACACAGGTAACTTTTGATAGTGTATGGGTGAGGACAAATGATAATGGTCTGGCACCTGCATGGTTTACAGACGGCAGTGAGGTAGCCATAGGGAATCCCTCTTTTGCAGCCTGTGAAAGAGGAATTGTATATAGTGCTTATTCTGGACATGTATATGTTTCAAGCAGGCATTCAGAAGATACTGATGGTGATCAGGTAATTGATACTCCCCAACCTCATGTGTATGTTCTTGATCCAAAAACAGGAGTAGCTCCTGCTTTTGGTGTTTCACAATTGTTAACTCAGGGCATAACTTCAGCTAATGAGAATTATGGCGGAGGATATCCTTTGAATAACGTAACTACTACTGTAGATGGAAGTATATTTGCCTGCAATATGACTCTCGCATCCGGGCCTCCCATTATTGTTGACGATTACGAACTGATAAAAGCATTTCGTGTATATCGGTGGGACTGGGAACAGGGTGAACCCGCTATGATTATCGATTACGATGAAGGAGGATACAGGCTGGGTGATAAATTCACCGTAACCGGAGATTGGACTACCGAAGCATACATATATGCAGTTCCCGGTGAAAATACTAAAATACTTAGATGGAAAGTCACAGCCGGGGTTGTTGATGCTGAACCTACATTTATCACAATGCAGGATATTGCAAGCGCAGGAACATCACCTACAGTTGCACCAGTCCCTGGTAAAAGCGACTGGATATATGTAAGCGGTAAAGGCTTTATGCCCACACTTTTTCATACTGATGGTACTAACTTAACACAGGTTGCTATTACAGCGGGAAATATGCCCTCCTCACTGATAGCAGGCCGGATAATTGAGTTTGGCGGAAAGCAATATATGGGTATGTTTAGCGGAGATCAGAGTGCATTTGTATTTGAAATTTCTAAACATGGTGAAAACGTAACAGATGCAGATATAATTGGATTTACTCCAACTTTCGGAACAAAATATGATAATGCCTATGGTGAAGGGGCTATTGAATTTGGCGTAATTGATGATTCCCTGCAAATTTTTATCTGCGCACCAACAAACGGGATAGCCTGTTATGAAATCAGGGGATTGGATATTATAGCTTCCATTAAGCGCGAATTTACAGATGAATATAACGTATCTGTCTATCCAAACCCTGCAACAGATTTTGCCAGGGTCAGTTTTACTTTACCGCAGGATGCTACTGGTCCTGTTTCAGTTAAACTTTATGACCTGTCAGGAAAATTTATCGCTATCATAGCCGATAAAGCAGTTCCCGGGAAACAGGAAATTTCAATAAACACATCTCAATTGCCCTCAGGTACCTATATCTACCAGCTTGTTTATGGCAACAAGGTAAATAAAGGGAAACTTATAGTTAAATAAATTCCATTAAACTAAAATCAGTAAATATGAAAACAAAAACTACTCTTTTATTGTTAATTTCATTTATATTCCTCGCAGGGAATATAATGGTAAAAGCTCAACCCACCGAGGTTTGGAATCAAACTCCTGCCTGGAATGCTGATTATCATTATAGGGGCATTGCCTATAATGAAAACAATCATCATCTATATGTTAGTGGAGCTCCTCGTGATGGTGCAGGAAATTCTGCAGATCCAGCCCAAAATTTAATTCAAGTTCTGGATGCATCAACAGGAGATGTATTGAAAACTCTAAATTTAGAACCGCTAACTGGTAATGGGTATGGTATTAAAGATGTAGAAGTTGATGAGGCTGGTGGAATTTTTGCTACCATGACAACAACAAATCAGTGGCATCCGATAAGAATTTATTATTGGGAAAATGAAGATACCGAACCTGTTATTTTATGGCAGGATGCGAGCGGTATTGCTATACCTCATGGACCAGGATTTAGTGTTACTGGAGATTTTGCTAATGGAAATTCTTTAATAATACTTCCTCATTATACCCTTAATACAGTTTATTATTTTGAATCATCTAATGGAGTATTGGGAGATGTTCAAACACTCACATTAACTGGAGTAACCGGAGGTAAAAATGTTGCTATCCGTGCTCTTGGGGATAGAATTGTCGACGGGTTCTGGTATGATAATAATTTATTAGCAGATCCTTCAATAATAGATGGAACTGGTAATATTATTGATGCATTAGACAATGCTAACTTTTTAACAACAACCGATATTGCAGGTATCAAACATTATACTGCCGGTGCAAATGAGTACCTGACTGTTGGAACCAAAGGTGATATTGTGATTGTTGACGTAACAGGAGCTACTGATTTATCAAACGTAACCATTGATGATACTGTAAGAGTAATACTAGGAACAGATCCAAGTCCGGAGTGGGGTACTCCTTATGGCTACGGACAGGAAGAAGCTGTATTAGCAAATCCTGATGGTTCTTATGCAATTTTCTCTTTATCAGGAGACAGATATATTAAAGCAATTGCCACAGATGGTGCACCAACAGCTATTGATTTAAAATTAACTGGCTCTCCAGTTGCAGGTGAGATAAAGACTGCCGAATATACCTATATTGATATGTATGGTGACCTTGAAGCAACCTCTGAAATAAAATGGTATATAGCCGATGATGCAATAGGTACAAACATTGCAGAAATCACAGCCAATGCAGGCAATTTCAGTTATACCCTTGATGCTGCTGATGCAGGAAAATATATTTCTTTCACTATTTTACCTGTTGCAGCAACCGGAACTGTTTCTAATCCATTACACCTGGCTACATCAGTACCATTCGGTCCTGTTCTTGCAACAGAGACTGCTCCTGTAGCAGCGAATACTGCTATCGCCGGAGCAAACGAAGTATTTGAAGTACTTACTGCTAGTTATGACTTTAGCGATGCAGGTAGTGATCTCGAAGGTGATTCAGATTACAGATGGTATAGAACTGATGATGATGCCGGAACAAATGCTGTTGAAATTGCATCAGGAAGTCTTACATATACTATTCAACCTGATGATGCGGGTAAATATGTTATGTTTGTTGTAACACCTGCTTCTGCTACAGGCTGGCCTCTGGTTGGTGACGCTGATACAGCTTACACTAGTACAACCATTCTTTTCTTACCGGCACCTCCTGTTGCAAGTGATGTAGCAATTTCTGGCCGCTATGCAGTTGAAGCTATTCTTACAGGTTCATACACCTATTCTGATTTAAATGATGATGCAGAAGAAGGTTCAATCCTGAACTGGTATAGTGTTGACACTACAACTGCCGGATTATATGGTGGTGATACAAGCTTAGTTGCGACTGACACTAATATGTATGAAGTTGTAGTAGGTGATCAAAGCCGACAAATTTGGTTTGAAGTAACTCCCGTATCTGTACCTACAGTTGGTGTTGATACCGGCGCTACTGTAATGGTTAGCACAGATACCATTGCTCAGAAACCTGATGAGTATGCACCTATAGCAAAAGACGTTACCCTTTTAGGTAGCCCTGAAGTAGATGCTATTTTAAGTTCTTCATATACTTATATGGATACCATAGTAAATGATCCTGAGGGAGAATCGATCTATAAATGGTACACTGCTGATGATGCAACTGGTACAAATGCGATTTTAATCGCAGATGCAACCACACAAAATCTTTTAATTACTGAAGCTCAATTAGGTAAACATATCATTTTTGAAGTTACTCCGGTTGCAGTTTCTGGTGGAATATTAGTGGGTACACCTGTACAGGATATTTCTTCTGATGCAGTTATTGCTTCTACCATGTCAGATCAAGGCTTAGAATTAGTGTGGGCCGGTACCGACTTATTAGGTGCAGTACCTGATTATTTCGATGCATCAGTAAAATGTATTGGTGTAAGTAATGGAGATCATTTCTATGTTGCCAGTCGTGAAAATACAGCTACAATAAGTATTGTTAATAAAGTCGATGGCATGAAAGTAGGCGAACTTGACAATACCGGTATTGATGCCACAGGTACATTAGTCGGAGCTTATGCAATTAATGATATTGAAGTTTCAGATGATGGACAAATACTGGCTGCTCCAATTGTAACAGGTAGTAGTTTCTGGATTTGGAAATGGGAAAATGAAGCAGCTCAACCGACTAAATATGTCGAGGCTGATTTAGCTGCATTAGGTCTGGAAGGTAAAAGATTTGGTGACAAAATCTCAGTAACAGGTGACTTAACTGGTGAAGCCATTATTATAGCTCCTGTAACTTCGGCAAGCCAAACATATACTGATATTCTCCGGTGGAGAGTTACCGGAGGTATTCCTGGTGTTGCAGAGCATATTGAATTACAAGGTATAAGTTGGGGTACTGGAAATAATGCAGAATTGACTGCTTATACTTCAGGTAGTGATTCTAAAATGCTTCTGGAAAGTAGGTCAAATGCAAGGTATATCTTTGATGCTGGTGGTAATAATTTAACTCAATATGGTTTACCAGAAGGAACTATTAAAGTTAAACAAACATTAGGTTCTGATGTGTTTAACTATAAAAACAACTTCTATGCAGCTTATATTACCCGTTACGATAGAGGTTCTGCAACCAGAGGAGCAAGAATATTAATTCAGGATCTTACAACTCATGCATTCGTTGATAGTAGTGATTATTTCACAGCTTCACATGTAACGACCGATTATTATGGAGACCTTGAAGTGCTTGTTGATGGTGATTTTTATTATGTTTATGGTTTTCAGATAAACAAAGGTGTAGGAGTTTGGAGAGGTACAGCTTATCCTCCTGAATTTGTATCTGGTATTACTAGCTGGTCCGGAGATACGCTTAGTACAGAATTTTCTAAAAACTTAGGTTCTGATTCAGTTCATATAACTATGCCAAACTGGACTATCAACGTTGGTGGAGCATCCGCTGAAATAGACACCCTGTATGGTGAAGGAACATACTTAACTTTTGTTTTAACAACACCAATTACCAATGGACAAGTTGTAACGCTTGAATATGATGGTGAAGGTGGATTACTATCACTGGAAGGATTGAATTTAAGTGCATTCGGACCTATTAATATTGAGAATATTGCAGGCGCAGAAGTGCCGGTTGCAACTGATGTTGCTGTTACAGGAGATCCTTATCCAACATCTGTATTGACAGGAACCTATACTTTCACCGATCCGGATGGAGACCTGGAAGGAACCAGCCTTTACCAATGGTATGAAGCAACTGATGATACAGGTGCTAACGAGCTGAAGTTGCTAGGGGAGAATAGTGTTACTTATACTGTTGCTGCCGATATGACTGGTAAATACCTTGCCTTTGAAGTAACTCCGGTTTCTGCTACAGGTGGGGCCGATTATCTTGAGGGTGCACCAGTTAAGTCAGCTTATATACTGGTTAATGCAGTCGGAATCGAGGATAATCTATTTGCCGGACTTGTTGTTTATCCAAACCCGGTTGTAAGTATTTTAACTATCGATAACTGTGATGATGTTCAAAAAGTAAGCATCATGAACGTTACCGGTAAAGTAATACAGACTATGGAAACCAATTTCGAAAGCAGGATTACCATAAATATGGAAGCTTACGGAAAAGGTATCTACTTCTTAAAACTTAATGCTGATGATGGCTCATCGAAGGTTGTCAGAATCATTAAAGTTCAATAAGTCTTAATGAGTTTTAGAACGGAGGGCAGGCAATTTCTGTCTGCCCTCCTTATTTAATTCTTTTTTATATTCAGAACTATTTCCATAATTAATTTAATGTTGTGAAAAAACTAATATACCTGATTGTATTCATATTGTTCACCTTCCCATCACATGCGCAAAGCATAAAGGTGAGGAAACTGAAAAAACTTCATGTCTCACATGAAGCCTGGTTCCCTTCGTTTGGCAGTAATAGCAGGGAAGTCTTTCTCACAGACAGGAACTATAAAGGTCTGAGTCTGTATAATACCAGGACAAAAAAAGAGATCTTAATTTCGGAAGAACCCGGAGCCGGATATAGTGTTATTTTAAAAAACAATGAAGAAATTGTTTACAGAATATCTAAAGGCAGCAGGGGAAAAAGGGAATTTGAATACAAATCGTATAACCTGGCCACAAAAAGCCATATTGTCACAAAAAGTGCTGTAACAGAAGGCATACAGGTATCAGTAAACGGGAAGCAAATTGAATTAAGTAAACCCGGGGAGGAACTTAGAATAATTACCCCGGTTGAGGACAGGTATTTTGTATGGGCAAGCCTGTCTCCGGATAAGGGAAAAATACTTTTTACAGCAGTCGGGAAAGGTACCTATGTTACCGACCTTGATGGAAATATTATTGCTGAACTTGGTTACCTTAATGCACCCTCATGGATAAATAATCAATGGGTTCTTGGAATGGATGATAAAGATGATGGGCACAATACCATATCCTCAAAAGTACTTGCCATTCATGTTTCATCAGGAGAAAAACAAAATATATCTGGCGGAAAGAATAAAATTGCAATGTATCCAAAAGCCTCTTCAAAAGGAGACAGAATAGTGTTTCATAACGAAAAAGGAGAAATTATTATAGTTAAGATTAGGATCAGGTAAGATGAAAAAATATATATTGAGACTTAAGCATATACTAATAATAGTATTACTTGGATTTGCCGGGGTGCTAAATGCACAGACCCCGGATTTTACAGGTTTTAAGGTGTGCATAGACCCTGGCCATGGAGGACATGAAAGTGATGACAGAGGCCCCTTTGAAGGCTTCTGGGAATCTGAAAGTAATTTAACGAAAGGACTCTGGCTGCGCGATCTTCTTGAAGCTAGAGGTGCTACAGTATTTATAACACGGACAGGTAATGATGGTATCCTTGATGATCCCTCGCTTTCAGAGAGAAAAGCCCTGGCCAACAACAATAATGTTCACCTGTTTATATCAATACATTCAAATGCAGGTACCCAGTCAGTGAGTTATCCAATGACTATTTTTAATGGTTATACTAATAATCCTGTTATTCCTGATGCCAAAGTTTGGGCACAAATTCTGTGGGAACATCTGAAAAGTAATGAAGCTACACACTTTACATCTCAAGGATACATTATCGGGGACCTGACTCTTAATCCCAGTTGGAACTATGGATATGGTGTATTGTACGGCAATTTAACTCCCAGCATAATTTCTGAAGGCAGTATGCACGATTATAAGCCCGAGCTGCACAGGTTGCTTAGCCTTGATTACAGGAAGGCAGAGGCATACCAGATGCTTTATGCCATGGAGGAGTATTTTGAATTGACGGGGGAGGAACCCTATGGCAATATATCGGGTTTAGTTCGCGATTCACTCCTTGTTAAGGATAACATGCCTGTTTCACCCGACAAGTACAATGTAGTAAGCGGAACCCGTGTTGAGTTGCAGGAAACAGGTGAATTTTACTATATTGACTCAATTGAGATTGACCCATTGGCTGAAGTAAAAAATACGGGTTTCTATATGTTCGATAGCCTGGTACCAGGCACTTACCATCTTATTTTTTCAGAAGAGAAATACTATACAGACACTGTTGAAGTAATAGTTAATGCCCACAGCTTTACCTACCACAATAACTGGCAAAGGGCCGATAAATCAATGGCCCCAAGTATTATTTCACATAGCCCGGCAGATGGAGAAACAATAAAATGTAACGATCCCATACAATTTGCCTTTAGCATGAATATGGATGCTGCTTCATTTGATACGGCATTCTCAATTATACCTGAAACAGAAGGAACATTCAGTTGGGATGAGAATTACCTTAATGGAAGCTTCCAGCCCGATATGCCTTATGAAGTAAATACCGAATACACAGTATTTGTTGATACAACAGCAGTCCACCAGTGGGGAGTGTACCTGGATACAAGCCTGACTTTCAGTTTTACAACAGACGACAGAAACCGCTACCTGCTTGACAGCAGCTTCCCGGCTGAAGGTCAAAGTGATATCAACCCCTTCCTGCAATTCAGGCTTATATTTGAAGCACCAATAAACAACACCTCTCTAATATATGCAGTAAGCATTGTGAAAGAAGATGGTGGTGAAATATTTACAAAGGGAGCCGAAATATCAACCATTGAAGGGAAAGGACACTACTATTTCGAATCAAACGAGGAACTTGAGTATAATACTAACTACACATTGCAATTACTTGGTTCAATTAAAGACGTGGATAACATTCCCCTTGTTGATACGGTAAAAATACCGTTCACAACAGGAGAAGATCCGGGTGTTTTAACTGTACTTGATGAATTTGATAATATCAATAACTGGAGCATCAATACCGGAGAGAGCATTGGCCTGGATGGCAGTTCGTTTTTATACCGGTGGACAAAAACATTCAGGTCAGGATCAGCTTCCATGCTTGTAAGGTACAAGTTTAACGCCGGAGATGCTTCTTGTGTGATCGATCCTTCTGCCCCCATAGGTCTGGCCTCCGACCTTGATGACATAGGAATGTGGGTTTGGGGAGAGATGAGTGATAATTATATAAGCATAGGTTTTGACAACGGAACAGAAGTAAGACTAGATACAATTGACTTTGCAGGTTGGAATTATTTAAAAGCAGATATTCCTGATGGGGCAACGGCAATTAGTTATTATAAAATTGAAAGAATATCTGCCATGGGTGCAGATGGAGGAGACCTTTTATTCGATGCTATGAGTCAGCCGGGAGTAACTGCCATACAAGGAGTGAGACAGGCTCTTGATATACTGGTATTCCCAAATCCGGTAAGTGGGACAGAACTGAAAATTAATGGATTACCCGATGGAGAATCAATCTATAAGATCTATAGCATAAGCGGATATAAAATGCAGGAAGGGATAATAAACCACGGTTCTTCAAGTATACAGCTTAATAAAAATGTCAAAGATCAGTCAGTCTTTATTCTAAATATTACGAATAGTCAAAAAAGTATTTCCCTTATATTAACTAATTGGCCTGACTAAGTAGCAAAAACCTTAAAAACTTTCTACATGAGAAAAACTTTATTAACTCTCATCGTGTTGATAATTACAGCATCGCTGTATGGACAACAGAGAACGGTTACCGGGAAAGTGGTTGATGACCAGGGGGAGGCATTAATGTATGCCACAGTGGTTGTTCAATCTAAAACCGGAGCTTCGCAAATTGGAACTACAACAGACCTGGATGGTATTTTTACATTGAATGTCCCGGAGGGAGAAAACACTCTTTTCGCATCTTATGTAGGATATGAAAGTAAAACAGTAGATATTACAGGTCTGAATGAAATTGAGATTGTATTGAGGATGTCCTCTGTGCAGTTGGAAGATGTGGTAGTTACTGCTCTTGGGATAAAAAAGGAGAAAAAGGCATTGGGCTACTCTTTTGCCGATGTCAAAGGAGATGAACTTACTACTAACCGGGATGTTAACTTCATTAATTCCATAAGCAATAAAGTTGCAGGGGTGAATATCACTCAAACTGCCGGTGGTGCAGGTACATCATCAAGGATTATTATACGGGGGATAAAATCACTTTCTACAGAAAGTCAGCCGCTTATTGTGGTTGATGGTGTCCCCCTTGATAATTCTGCGGATGGTGCAAGCTGGTTGGGGGGATTGGATTATGGGAACAGTTTAATGGGTATTTCTCCCGATGATATTGAAACCATGTCTATTCTGAAAGGGCCAAATGCTGCTGCGCTTTATGGCTCAAGGGCAGCTACCGGGGTGATCATTATCACCACTAAAAGCGCATCAGAGAAAGAGAGATTGAAAGTGACGATAAATACAAACTTAATGATAGACCGGGCCTACATTCTTGCTGATTATCAAAATAAATATGGTGCTGGTTTTGGAGGGAATATTCCGTATTATGCATTGACGCCGGAGCAGCAAATAGAACATGGCCGGGATTCTGCATACTTTGCTTATGGCACAGGTAGTTGGGGCCCGGAATTAGATGGTACACGGGAGGTATTGAACTGGAATAACAAGTTTACTTACCTGAATCCACAGCCTGATAATGTGAAGGACTACTTTGAAACGGGGTACACCCTGACTAATTCTGTTGCATTGGAGAATGGAAATGAAAACTTCAACTGGCGTTTTTCTGCAGGATCACTTAATAACAGTGGCCTGAAACCTAATAGTACTTATGACAGGAAAAATGTCAATTACAATATGAATGCTAAGCTGAATGATATTTTCAGTTTTAGCTTTAAAGGTAATTATATACGTGAAGATGCCTTTAACCGTGTTGGACAGGGAGACTCACGAACAGGTGCAAGAACCTTTATATGGATGCCCCGAAGCATTAATATTAACACACTGGAAAATGATCGTATGGGAGGTAATGGCAACGAACAAAATTGGTATTTTTCTGATTCCTGGCATACCAACCCATATTGGGAAGCTTATGAAAACTACAATAATGACCATAAGGACCAATTTATTGGCTTTGCAAAAATTAATGTAAACATTACCCCATGGTTGAGGGGATTTGTAAGAACCAGTATGGATACTTACCTGTCGAAAAGATATTTAAGGATTGCTAACAATGCCTTGAGAGCCAATGGAGAAGGTTCATTTACAGAGCGTTGGGTAAATTACAGGTCGCTGAATCATGATTTTCTACTAACTGCTGACAAATCATTCGGAGACGACTGGAATCTGAATGTAAATGTCGGCGGGAATTATTATAATTACTTTGTTGATTATCAATCAACAACTATTCCAGGCTTGGCTGTTCCCAATTATTTCTCGCTCAACAATCCGAAATACCCTGCAGAAACTTCAGTAGGTTCCTCCAGGCGTGAAAAAGTCATTCAATCGTTTTATGGATCAGCCCAGCTGGTTTATAAAGGATGGCTGTATGCAGAAGTAACAGCCCGTAATGACTGGTCTTCTTCGCTCCCCCCAGGCAACAATTCGTATTTTTATCCATCGCTCAATACAAGCTTTGTTTTTACAAAAGCCTTTGGCATAGATAAGAAGTATTTAAGTTTTGGTAAGATCAGGTTCTCTTATGCTTATGTTGGGAATGATACATCTCCTCATATGCTCTCCCATGAATTTATCAATCAGAAATACGGGGATGTTCCTGCGGTATATTTAAGCAATAGTGGATTTAATCCTGACCTGAAACCAGAAAGGACCGGTTCGTGGGAAATAGGAACTGATCTGCGCTTTTTCATGAATCGCCTGAGCTTTGATTTTACCTATTATAATGAAACAACATACGATCAGATTGTAACAGCAGAAATTTCCAAAGCTTCAGGTTTCAGTCATATCCTTACCAATGGCGGGGAGATATCGAACAAAGGAATTGAGATTCAATTGAGTGGTACTCCTGTTCAAAGGAATGACTTAAGCTGGGATGTTAATCTAAACTTTGCTAAAAATAAAAATGAAGTATTATCACTGCTTGGCGGACTCTCGCAATTGACAATTACAAATACAAGTCAAATTGACATTGTTGCAATTCCCGGTCGTCCATATGGAGAAATAATAGGAACCAGGTACGCGCGTTATTATGGAAGTAAGGATGATCCCAATAATGGTCGGGCCCTGATTGGTGAGGATGGATATTATATACTTGAAGAGCGTGGTGTTATAGGAAATATTACCCCTGACTGGGCAGGTGGTGTTACCAATAATATTCGCTACAAGAACCTCTCACTCGCTTTTTCTATAGGTTTTCAAATTGGAGGTGATATATTCTCGAAAACCAATAAATATGGATCAGATAACGGGCAATTTGTTGAAACGCTTGAAGGGCGGGAATCATGGTACAATGCTACCGAAGAAGAAAAACTGGCAGGCACAGTTGGTATGGTTGCAGATGGAGTGCTGGCAGATGGCAGCGAAAACACCAGGGGTATTGATCCCCAATTTTACTGGCACCAGCATAAATGGGGGGGGATAGCTGAATTGGATATTTATGATGCATCCTATGTAAAGCTACGGGATGTAACTCTCAACTACAATCTGCCTTCTCATTGGTTTGAAAATAATATTATCAGTCGTATATCGCTTTCACTTGTTGGGAGGAATCTTTGGTTAATTTATAGTGGTGTACCAAATATTGACCCGGAATCTTCTTTTACTTCAAATAACAATGGTCTCGGACAGGAGTATGCAGCAATGCCTCCTACCCGCTCCTTTGGATTTAACATGAGAATTGAGTTCTAACTGAAATTATAATATTATGAAACTAAAATATTTATTTATTATCCTCATGTCAGGTGCAGTTCTGTTTTCATGTACAAAGAAATTTGAGGAGATCAATACCAATCCAAACAATCCGGCAACAAGTGATGTGAATTACATTTTCAATTTTGTTATTAAGGAAGGAGCGGGGGAATATGGTGGGTCTGGTCAGGGCCGGATCTATTCAAATTACAATTACACCTATGTCCAGCGCTGGATAATGCAAACAGCTGCAGTGTGGGGTAATTCAACAATGCCTCCCTATACCTTGTTTGACCAGTACAGGATTCAGAATCTGTGGCAATATTTTTATTCAAGCCTATTACTGAATTGCAAGATCCTGGAAAAAGTAACAGTAGATAATCCGGATGATATAAATAAATACCAGGTGGCACGAATATGGAAAACTTATTGTTTCCACCGGGTTACTGACTTGTGGGGTGATGTGCCTTATTCTGAAGCGTTTCAGCTACTTGATGACTATACTGCAGAGAGTATTACACCTAAATACGACACACAGGAAGAGATTTATGCAGATATGCTGAATGTACTGAAGGATGCTGCTTTATCAATTGACAAATCCAAAGGATTCTACAACAATGATATGATCTTTGATGGTGACCTGGACCTATGGATTAAATTTGCAAATTCATTACGCTTAAGACTTGCTGTAAGAAGTGGTAATCAGACCGTTATTAATGAAATAATTGCTGAAGGGAACCTCATTTCAGATAATAGCGAAAGTGCACTCTTTTCATACATTGAAGCTCAGGATTGGTGGAATCCCTATTATGAGCTAAATAACAGTTCGAAAAATCCAAGTAATCCAGAACTTACCGGGACAACTGTTCCAAAGATCAGTGAACTTTTGAAACTTCAATTAGAATTGTCAAATGATCCCAGGCTTACTATTTATGCACAACAAGTTGAGACAGCTCCTGGTACTTACAGGGGTGTTCCTAACCTGATGGATGCATATAAAAAAGAAAATCAGGCATTGGGTATGGGTGTTTCCAGCACTTCCTATATTGGACGGTATTTTTCAGAAAACCCTAGCTATTCAAACCAGGTTTTAAGTTATACTGAAGTTTGTTTCCTGAGGGCTGAAGCTGCACAAAGGACCTGGACCGGAGAAAGTGCCCAAACATGGTATGAGGAAGGTGTACGCAGCGCTATGGAATATTATGAGATACCCGATACCAGTATTACCAACTTTCTGGCAAATGGAGGGGCATTTGAGAACAGCCTGGAACAGATCATTACCCAGAAATGGATTGCTCTCTTTCTGAATGGCTGGGAAGCTTATGCTGAATACAGGAGGACAGGATTTCCTCAATTGAAGAAATATGACCTTACTTTGAATGGTATAATTATTGAAGATATAGATACAGTGGATGTTCCCAGGAATTATATTCCCGGAAGGTTGCCTTACCCTGATGATGAGGAAGATCTAAATGGAGAAAATTACCAGAAAGCAGTTGATAACCAGGGAGGGGACTTCTATAAGCAACAACTATGGTGGTCAAAGTTATTTGGTATAGTGGACTATGACAAAGAATATTAATTTGCCTGATATTATGATACAAAAATTAGAGCAGAGCTATAAGCTGCCCTTACTATTAATACTGTTTATATTTGGTTTTACTATCATTAAGGCCCAGGAAGAACCCAAACGTGAGCTTCGGAGCACATGGATTGCTACAGTGGGAAACATTGACTGGCCAAAAGCTGCAGACAGGAACAATGCTGCTGCCCAGCAAACAGACCTCATAAGAATGCTGGATCTATATAAGGCAAGCAACCTGAATGCTGTATTTCTCCAGGTAAGAACGGAGTGCGATGCCCTGTACCAATCAGCCTACGAACCCTGGTCGAGATATCTTACATGGGCCCAGGGAACCGATCCTGGCTACGATCCCCTGCAGTTTGCCATTGAAGAGGCTCATAAAAGGGGGATAGAGCTGCATGTTTGGCTAAATCCCTATAGAATTAATGCATCTACCAATGATGGTGGCAGTTATTACCATTCTACACATATATACACAGAGCACCCCGAATGGGCTATGGTGTATGCTTCAGGTAAAAAAATACTTAATCCCGGCAGACCGGAGGTAATGTCTTATATAGGAACTGTGGTAAGGGATCTTGTATCAAATTATACCATAGATGGTGTTCATTTTGACGATTACTTTTATTCTTATGATTATGATCCGCCGGCACTTGATGCTGTTGAATATGCGGCATATGGCGCAGGAATGACTCTGGGAGACTGGAGACGGGACAATGTTAACCGTATGATAGATACTGTGCATACGGCAATTCAGGAGATAAAACCGGATGTAAGATTTGGGGTAAGTCCGTTTGGGATATACAAAAATGGTGTACCCCCGGGGATTTACGGCTTTGATGCCTATAATGGAATATATTGCGATCCTCTTGCATGGCTCAAAGCTGGAAGTGTGGACTATTTAACGCCCCAAATCTACTGGCCTACAGGTGGGGCTCAGGATTTCGAGACCCTGGTGAACTGGTGGGCAGATTCATGTTATCATTATGACAGGCATCTCTACGCAGGTCAGGCAACATATAAACTGCCAGACGTTCCCGGCTTGAAAAAAGCAACACTTAGAGATTCTCTGCTGCATGAATCAAAATATTATTTTGATTTTCCTCCCTCACAACCGGAGGAGCTGAATAATCTCTCAAAGCTTGAGGAAGCTGCGATTAAAGGAACAGGTGATCCGGTTGCACCATGGACACTTGGTCAGATTGGAGTTCAGATAGACATTATTCGTTCTAACAAGGATAAAAACGGCCTTGGAAGTGTTTATTTCAGTGCAAAAGATTTCACACGTGTACGGGGGCTGGCTGATTACCTTACACAATACAAGTACACACACCCTGCAATTATTCCCGAAATGACCTGGAAAACAGGGCCAACACCTGCTGCACCTCAAAATTTAAGAACTGAGATTATTGATAATAAATATTACCTGGTGTGGGATTTTGCAATGAGTTTGAATGACAGGTTTGCTGTTTACGCAACCGAAGATGACCTAAGTTCAGGGGAAATCATTTCAGATGCAGAGAACCTGCAGGGTATAAGTTTTGAACCTTCTATCCTTCTTTCAGATCTTGTGATTTCTGCAAACTCATACATTGTTGTTACCACAGTTTCAGCCATAGGTAAAGAGGGCGCACCCAGCTTAAGATTTGTATTGGATGCTAGCATTCCCTTTGTTGACCTGGTATTGCCTGAAAATGGAGATACTATTGCACTTAAGGATAGCCTTTTCTGGGAATCAGATTTTACCGATCCATTGTACCAGCTACAGATAGCAGTAAATAGCACATTCAGTACCATTGTTTACACAAGCAACTGGATAGCAGATACAATATTTAGCATTGAAAACTCAAATCTCAATGGCGAAACCCGGTATTTCTGGCGTGTAGGGACAAAAGATGGAGCTGAAGGTCCTTACTCCGGTGCCCGATCCTTTTATACCGGTTATCCGGAAGTTCCCGAATTAGTTTCCCCGGCGAACCTTTCTCAAAATATTTCAACACAGCCAAAGATTAAATGGAATGCTACAGTGGATACAGATAGTATCAGGGTGTTAATTTCAGAATCGAACTCATTTATCCCCCTTGTTGCGGAAGAAATATTTACTGCAACCGGAGGAGAAGGACCCCTTTCCACAGAATTAAATAAAGACACCTGGTATTATCTGAGAATCAGTGGGAACAATAGTTATGGAGCAAGTGAATTTACAGCATCCCATGCCTTCAGGACAACTGCCGGTGAGATTCCTGACGTTTCAATAATATCTCCGGAAGACAATGCTACAGTAGCCTCCTTTGATACACTTGATTGGGAAACTTCAACCACAACAGGAACCATTACCTATTATCTGGAAGTAGCTTTAGATATTAATTTCTCCAGTATCATGTACAATTCAAGCTGGATAAACCAGGATGAAATGATAGTATCAGAAATGAACCTGGAGGGAGGTCGTACCTATTACTGGAGGGTGAAAGCAAAAAGTGAATTTGGTGAGAGTGAATACACTAATTCCCGGACTTTTATATCGGGCTATCCTACAAGGCCTTCAATTACTCAACCTGCACATCTGTCACAAGGAAATAATACATGGACAGTGGTTGCCTGGATTGCTGATGCAGAAACCGATACAGTTTATGTTGAGGTATCAAAAACAAGTGACTATGCTATAATTGCACATAATGAGAAGTTTGAAGAGGGCCCGGGGACAGGGCAGTTATCATCTTCTTTGGATCCTGAAACCTGGTATTTTATACATTTAAGGGCCGAGAACGAATATGGTGGCGGAGTGTTCAGCTCGAATAAGTATTTCAAAACAGGCCTGGCATCAGGTGTGGATGAAGATAATAGGCTGGATACAGAATCAGTTGTAATATTCCCTAATGTTTTAAATTCGGGTGAGTTTACTGTAAGGCTGAAACTGGAGAATTCAAGGGATATTAAAATTCGCATTTATGATGCAACAGGCAAAAATATTTTTAATATGAAGGACATACCTGTTGAAGCAGGGCAGAGGGATATTAGAATTAGCAGTGACTTGTTAATTGGGCCCGGCTTATACTATGTTAATGTAACTGCCGGAGATAAATTCATTGTAAAACCGCTTGTGATACTGGAATAAAGATACTCGTCAGACCACTATTGGTTAGTTCACCGGGTAAAAATGATTAGTTTATCTACTGGCCGCAACCATAAGTCGTCAGACGAGTAAAAGAGATAAGCTTATTGCAACTAAAATGACGAAAAAGGAATATTAACATAATAAACCTTAGCCTTAGCTTAAATCTCAGCCTTCTTTAGAGGGTTCTTTTGAATTCGGTTTCAACATAGGCTTCGATAATATCACCTACCTTGATATCATTGTAGTTTGCAACATTTAAACCACATTCAAGACCGCTGACAACTTCCCTGGCATCGTCTTTGAATCGCTTAAGTGACCCAAGTTCCCCGGAATAAACTACAATCCCATTACGGATAATTCTAACCTTATTATCCCGTTTAACTTTTCCATCCTTAACAACACATCCTGCAATAGTACCGGCTTTTTCAATTTTAAAAGTTTCCAGTACCTCAATGGTTGCCACTATCTCTTCTTTAACCTCAGGTGAAAGCAGCCCTTCCATCGCAGATTTTATTTCCTCAATGGCATCATAAATAATAGAGTAAGTACGGATGTCTATTTGTTCTTTTTCTGCCATCTTTCTGGCTCCCAATGAGGGTCTTACCTGGAAGCCCATAACAATAGCATTAGAAGCGATTGCCAGCATAATATCGGACTCAGATATCTGGCCAACTGCTTTATGAATCACATTTAACTGGATTTCCTCAGTAGACAATTTCAATAAAGAATCGCCAAGAGCTTCCACAGAACCATCAACGTCTCCTTTAATAACAACATTGAGTTCCTGGAAATTGCCAATAGCAATTCTTCTGCCTAACTCATCCAGTGTGATATGTTTTTTGGTACGAAGTCCTTGCTCTCGTTGAAGTTGTTCCCTTTTATTGGCAACTTCTTTAGCCTCCCGGTCTGAATTCATAACATTGAATGTATCCCCGGCCTGAGGAGCACCATCAAGACCCAGCATAATGACCGGTGAAGAAGGTCCGGCTTCAGTGATATTTCCCCCTCTTTCATTGAACATGGCTTTTGTATGTCCATAAAAATTTCCTGCAAGGCCAATATCTCCAACATTAAGAGTTCCTTCACTTATCAAAAGGGTAGTGACAAATCCTTTTCCTTTGTCAAGAGTGGATTCGAGAACAATTCCAGAGGCTTTCTTATCAGGATTGGCTTTAAGTTCCAGCATCTCAGCTTCCAGAAGAACTTTTTCAAGCAGTTCATCTATATTGATACCACTTTTTGCTGAAATTTCCTGTGATTGATACTTCCCTCCCCAATCTTCAACAAGGATATTCATGTTAGAAAGCTCCTCTTTTACTTTTTCAGAGTTGGCTGTGGGTTTATCAATTTTGTTTATTGCAAATACAATAGGAACCCCTGCAGCTTGCGCGTGATTTATAGCTTCTACAGTTTGTGGTTTTACACCATCATCTGCGGCAACAACAATAATTACAATATCAGTAACCTGTGCTCCACGTGCACGCATAGCTGTAAATGCCTCATGACCAGGAGTGTCGAGGAAAGTAATGATTTTTGAATCACCTAGCTCTACGCTGTATGCTCCAATATGCTGGGTTATTCCACCAGCTTCTCCGGCAACCACATTGGCACTTCTAATATAATCCAGAAGTTTTGTTTTTCCGTGATCTACATGACCCATCACGGTAACAATTGGAGGTCTGGGCTTAAGATCTTCTTCTTTATCTTCAGGTCCGCTGTCAATAGCTTCGATTAGATCAACGGTAATAAATTCAATCTTAAAACCAAATTCATCAGCAACAATTGTCATTGTTTCTGCATCCAGGCGTTGATTGATGGATACCATTACTCCCAAATTCATACAAACTGAGATTACATCGTTTGCCGGCACATCCATCATACTGGAAAGTTCATTAACCGACACAAATTCTGTAACCTTAAGGACGCTTTTTTCCTGTTCGCTTTTTTCAATTTTTTCCTGTTCCTTTTGACTAACAGCATCCCGTTTTTCCCTGCGGTATCTGGCTCCCTTAGATTTCCCCTTAGAACTTAGCTGGCTGAGAGTTTCTTTAATTTTTTTCTGAACATCTTCTTCACTTACCTCGGGTCTGAATGGCCTTTTCTTTTTCGAAGTCTTTTTTGCATCCCTGGTTTTTGTGTCTCCCCCCTTTTCTTTACCATCAGCCTGAACAGCAGTGCGTATTCTTTTTCTTTTCTTTTTTCTCGATTCGGTATCACTTGAAGAAGCAACAGGTTTTTTCTTAGGTTTCGGTTCAGGAAGGTCGATTTTTCCAACTACGGTAGGGCCAGAAAGCTTTTCGATCTTGGTTTTAATGATCTCTTCTTTCTTTTTCTCAGGAACTATCGTTTCAGGTTTTTTCTGTACAGCTTTTTCTACAACAGGCTCAGCTTTCACAATTTTTTCTTTCTCCTCTTTACCAGCTTTTTCAGTTACAGGTTTTTTAGAAGGCTTTGGTTTCTTTTTTACTGCATCCAAATCAATCTTCCCAACTACTTTCACATCTACACTCTTCTTCTCTTTTTCTGCGGAAGGAGCCTTAAGCTCTTTCTCCTTTTTTTCTTCTTTTATTTCGGGTTCTTTCTCAACAACCGGCTCCTCGGATTTTACTTCTTTTTTTGCTTCCGGGGCACTCTCATCTTTAATAATAACTTCTTCTTTACTTACCTCTTTTTGCTTGGGTACGTCACCAATAGATAGACCTTCATGAGATTCCTCAAGGTTTTTGCGACTTAACTCTTCTGATTTTTGCTTAATAGAAAGATCAGAACTATACTCTTCAGC
>JAUVKW010000014.1 GCA_030596025.1 Bacteroidota bacterium
TCATGCTTAACCCGAACAAATTAATGTTATGGCAGGTCTTCTGACTTTCCCGGTTAGAACCACCTTCCCAATATAAATTCCGAACTTACCGGAATTGAATATTAGTGGTTGATAAGACACTAACCTTTTTACAGGATCACATCAGCGGGTACTGTTCAGGATTATTCATTATTACAAATCACCTGATTCCCTTTTCATCAATCGTAAAGATTCATACGATCGAAACCACAACTAAACAAAATTAGTAATTTATTCTAACCATTATTATACTTGCCTGAATAATTATTAACAATAATGAATTCTTTTATAACATAGAGAAATTGTAAAAAGATGAGCAACTAATAAAAGATACTAACATAAGAGAACCAGATTTTTATTAGTTTTAATGAGAAAAAAAAGCAGATGAACCAGGAAGAAGCACGGACCCGAATATACAAATTACGAAAGGAATTAAACAAACACAATCATTCCTATTATGTTCTGTCTCAGCCTGGCATCAGCGATTATGAATATGACCTTTTAATGCATGAGTTAATAGGGCTTGAGAATAAGTATCCTGTTTTTTTTGACTCTAATTCACCTTCCCAAAGAGTGGGAAGTGACATAAGCAAGGAGTTCGTACAGCTTGAACATCAAAGTCCAATGCTCTCTTTAGGAAATACTTATTCCCTGGAGGAACTTCAGGATTTTGACAAGAGAATAAAAAAGATCATCAGTGAGGAGTTTGAATATGTTTGTGAATTAAAATATGACGGTACTGCTATTAGCTTAACATACCTGAATGGAAAGCTTGAAAGAGCAGTTACTCGCGGTGATGGAACCCGGGGAGATGATGTAACTAGAAATGTAAGGACCATAAAGAGTATTCCTCTGGTTCTCAGTGGCGATAATTTTCCAGATAAATTTGAAATCAGGGGAGAGATCATCTTCCCCAAAAAAGACTTTAGTCGACTCAATTCGGAAAGGGAAGCAAGGGGAGAAATGCCCTTTGCAAATCCGAGAAATGCATCCTCGGGCACATTGAAAATGAAAAATTCTTCAGAGGTAGCAAAAAGGCCACTGGATTGTCAGTTTTACTTCATACTTGGAGACAATCTTCCATTTCCTTCACATTTTGAGAATCTGAGTGCCGCCAGGTCATGGGGTTTTAAAGTTCCCGGACAGATGGCAAAATACAAGAATTTAGATGATGTTTTCAGCTATATTGAAAAATGGGACTCTGAAAGAGAATCTCTTCCTTTTGAAATTGATGGTGTGGTTATTAAGGTAAATTCCTTCAAGCTTCAAAACGAATTAGGATTTACAGCTAAGACACCGCGATGGGCAATATCTTATAAATTTAAAGCAGAACAAGTTGAAACACGATTGTTAAATGTTGTTTATCAGGTTGGTCGAACAGGAGTTATTACTCCTGTAGCCATTCTGGAACCAGTTGTTATTGCTGGCAGTACAATTAAAAGAGCCTCTGTACATAATGCTGATCAGTTAGGCTTAATGGGCTTCTATTATAGAGATATGGTCTATGTTGAAAAAGGAGGTGAAATCATACCTAAAATAATTGGGGTAGTCATTAACAAACGACCTGAAAATGCTACTCCTGTAGAATTTATAAATGAATGTCCGGAATGTGGAACCAAACTAATAAGAATTGAGGGAGAAGCCAATCATTATTGCCCTAACACAACGGGATGTCCTCCTCAGATTAAGGGTAGAATAGAACATTTCATAAGTCGGAAAGCAATGGATATTGAGGGCCTGGGAGAAGAAACTATTGAACTTTTATATAATGAAGGACTGATAAAAAGTTCTGCCGACCTTTATGAATTAACTATTGATCAGCTTTCAATATTGGAAAGACTGGGTGAAAAATCTGCAAACAATATACGAAATGGCCTGTCCATGAGCCGGGAAGTCCCTTTTCAAAGAGTTCTTTTCGCTCTGGGAATCAGGCATGTTGGAGAAACAATAGCAAAAATTCTTGCCCGTGAGTATCTTTCTATTGATGCCCTGAAAACTGCCAGGATTGAAGACCTGATCCTGGTAGAAGAAATTGGCGAGAAAATTGCTAAAAGCCTTGTACAATATTTTAGTGATCCGGTTAACCTGGAATTAATTTCAAGGCTGGAGCAACATGGCATTCAAATGAAATCTGATAAAGAAACAGAAATTCATTCCGGAAGCCTGAATGGACTCAGCTTCGTAATTTCGGGTACATTTGCTAAATTCTCCAGAGATGAATTAAAAGAATTAATAGAAAATAGAGGGGGCAAGAATCTGAGCGGAATATCTTCAAAAACGAATTTTCTGGTTTCTGGTGAAAACGCTGGTCCAAGTAAGCTCCAGAAGGCACAAGAACTTAACATCATTATTATTTCAGAACAGGAATTGCTGGATATGATAGGATAAAGAACCATATAAATAATGTTGATAAATAAATAATCCTGTCAGTACTTTTATCAGACTACTATAACAAATAATGAGCCTTTTTTCTTAAACTTGCAGAATGGAATTGTTTTCTAAAGTCCGCTCAAGTGTCACCAGTCTGGTTGTTAAAAGACTTCTAAAATCAAGGAAACGTAATAAGAAAGTATATAACCTGTCAACAGCCAGAACAATCGGTCTTATTTTTGATGGCACCAATCCCAAAAATTTTGATGGGGTATATGATTTTTACAAATCACTGAAAGAAAAAAAAATCAATATTTCAATCCTTGGTTATGTTCAGCCTAAAAATATTCCGGATAACTTTTTGATAAAAAAAAATATTCATTTCTTTACCACCAAAGAAGTGAACTGGTATTTCAAACCTAAGAATACTGAAGCTCTTAAATTTGCTGACAAAAAATTTGACATATTAATCAATCTTGATCTCAACCAGGAGAAGGTAATAAGTTATATTGTTTCGATATCATTGGCAAGATTTAAGGTAGGTCGCTTTGTGAAAGGAAGCAATTACAATGATTTGTCAATTCGTATGGATCAGGAACCAACACTTGAATATTTTATTCAGCAGATATGGCATTATCTCGAACTAATTAATCGTCCGGATCTCAGACCAAAATTTGAGAATGTGTAAATCCGGTATTATTTCTCTTTTTATCTGCCGGCCGGCAATTGTTCTCCTGCACTGCCTCCGGGTCGCCCATGACATTGCTTATATTTCTTACCACTACCGCATGGACAGGGATCGTTTCTGCCAATCTTCTTTTCCATTCGAATAGGTTGGGTTTTTTGTGGTTCTTCCTTACCTCCCGTGCTTGAAGCAGAATCTCTATAAGAAGGGGCATCGGTCTTAGAGGTTCTCATGCTGCTTGTGTCAAGGCTCCTTCTTCCCCTGGATTCTTTCACTTGCGCAGGATCAGCAACAGGAATTTGTCCCTTCATAAGAGTTGCAATTACTTCCTTATTTATTTTACTCATCGCTCCTGTAAATAGCTCAAAGGACTCAAACTTATAGATCAGGAGGGGGTCTTTTTGCTCATAACTGGCAGACTGAACTGCCTGCTTCAGGTCATCAAGTTCACGTAAATGCTCTTTCCATGCCTCATCTATAGTAGCCAGAAGTACGGTCTTCTCATAGGATTTCACAAGCTCCTTTCCTTCTGATTTGGCTGATTTCTCCAAATTGGTAATAACCTGAAACACCCTTACTCCATCGGTAACAGGTACTACAATATTTTCATAAACATGTGACTGACGCTGATATACATCTTTAATAACAGGATAAGCCTGTTTTGCAATGAATTCTTCTTTCCTCTGGTAGGTTTGAAGCACTAAATCATTGATCTTATCAGAAATTGCAGCAGGATTAGATCCTAAGAACTCCTTTTCATCAAAGGGAGATTCGATTGAAAAAGTACGAAGCAATTCAATGCCAAATCCTTCAAAATCTCCTTCGGAATGATAAATTTCAGTAAGATTTTCGGAAACGTCGAATATCATATTGGCTATATCAACACTTAACCTTTCTCCATATAAAGCGTGCCTTCGCTTCTTGTAAATCACTTCCCGTTGGGAATTCATTACATCATCATACTCCAGTAGTCTCTTCCGAATTCCAAAGTTATTCTCTTCCACCTTTCTTTGAGCTCTTTCAATTGACTTAGTGATCAATGAGTGCTGGATAACTTCTCCTTCTTTCAGTCCCATTTTATCCATTAAACCGGCTATTCTTTCTGTTCCAAACAGGCGCATCAGGTCATCTTCCAGAGATACAAAAAACTGAGAAGATCCAGGATCTCCCTGACGTCCGGCTCTTCCTCTGAGCTGCCTGTCAACCCTTCGTGATTCATGCCTTTCAGTTCCTATAATTGCAAGTCCACCAGCCTCTATTACCTCATGAGACAACTTAATATCAGTACCCCTACCTGCCATATTTGTGGCAATTGTTACCTGTCCGGCTATTCCGGCTTCCATCACAATATCCGCCTCCCTCTGATGCAACTTAGCATTTAAAACGTTGTGATTGACGCCTTTCATCTTGAGCATCCTGCTAAGTAATTCTGAAACTTCAACCGAGGTAGTACCAACCAGTGAAGGCCTGCCTTCCTTAGATAAACTCACAATTTCATCGATTACAGCCGTGTATTTTTCACGCTTTGTTTTATATACCAGATCTTCCCTGTCATCTCTGATAACAGGAACATTTGTGGGTATCACTACCACATCAAGCTTATAGATATCCCATAATTCACCTGCTTCAGTTTCAGCAGTTCCGGTCATCCCGGAAAGCTTATGGTACATTCTGAAATAATTCTGAAGAGTTATTGTAGCAAAGGTTTGGGTTGCTGCTTCCACCTTCACATTTTCTTTAGCTTCAATTGCCTGGTGCAATCCATCTGAATATCTCCTGCCCTCCATGATTCTTCCGGTTTGTTCATCAACAATTTTAACTTTATTGTCAATTAACACATATTCAACATCCTTCTCAAAAAGGGTATAAGCTTTAAAAAGCTGGTTCATAGTATGAACTCGTTCCGATTTCAAAGCATAATCCTGTAAGATTCTATCTTTTTCAATGAGCTTTTTACTATCATCGAAATCAGTACGTTCGAGCTCTGCAACCTGCTCCCCAACATCCGGAAGAATATAGAAACTAGCATCTTCGGCAGAAGTTGTAACCATATCCAATCCTTTATCCGTCAGCTCTATTGTGTTTTGCTTTTCATCAATAATAAAATACAGCTCATCTGTTACCTTATACATTTCTTTGCTGTTATTCTGCATATAGAAATTCTCGGTCTTATGCATAAGAATTTTCATGCCCTCCTCACTCAGGTATTTTATTATGGCATTATTTTTTGGAAGGCCTTTATGAGCACGAAGTAATAATAAGCCTCCTTTCTCACTATTGCCAGCGGCAATTTCCTTTTTTGCCTCAGAAAGAATTTGAGTAACTAATTTTCTCTGAGCATTGTATAAAGTAAGAACCTTAGGTTTTAAATCATCAAAATATTGATTGTCTGCCTGTGCAGTGGGTCCAGAAATAATCAGGGGAGTTCTTGCATCATCTACCAGTACAGAATCAACCTCATCAACAATTGAATAATTATGCTTCCGCTGAACAAGATCATTGGGGTTAATTGCCATATTATCTCTCAGGTAATCAAAGCCAAATTCATTATTGGTACCAAATGTAATGTCAGAATTATAGGCTTTTCTTCTTGCTTCAGAATTTGGCTGATGCTTGTCTATACAATCCACTGTAAGTCCATGAAACTCATAAATTGGACCCATCCATTCTGAATCTCGTTTAGCAAGATAATCATTCACAGTCACAAGGTGCACACCTCGTCCTCCCAGGGCATTTAAGAAAACCGGAAGAGTAGCAACCAGGGTCTTTCCTTCCCCTGTTCCCATTTCAGCTATTCTACCTTCATGCAAAACAATCCCACCAATAAGCTGAACATCATAATGCAGCATATTCCATTTTGTAATATTGCCACCTGCAAGCCAGGAGTTCTTGAAAATGGCTTTATCTCCCTTGATCTCCACATGATCATGACGGGCTGCTAAATCTTTATCAAAGTCATTAGCCAGTACTTCTACGCTTTCATTTTCTTTAAACCTCCTGGCCGTATCTTTAATGATTGCAAATGCTTTGGGCAAAGCTTCATCCAGGGTAGCATCCAGCTTCTCTGTAATAGCTTTTTCCAGCTTATCAATATTCTGATAAATGTTTTCCTTATCACGTACATCAACCTCATCTGACTCTCCCTGCACTTTTAATTCAGTAAGCTTTTCATTATCCTCATGAATCTGATCTAAAATATATTTTCTTAACTCTGCTGAACTTTGCCTCAATTCATCATTTGAAAAACCTGCAAGTTTATTGTATTCCTCCTTGATTTTCTCCACTCTCGAAGATACTTCCTTAATATCCCTGTCAGATTTGTTTCCAAATATCTTTCTTGTAATACCACTTATTATTCCCATCTTCTATCTATTTCTATCAATATTAAAAATTCAATAAATACTATAATCCTGCTGAAATGAATCTTTAGCTTTCCAATAATTCTTAAGATGAATTTCTAACAAGATTGCAAAGGTACGGTTTTTAGCATAATAATTGGTTTGATTTTTGTTTGATCAATGATTGTGCTCTACATAATAAAAAAGTTTATATTTGTTTTGCTGGGGATGGGTTCCGGCAATACTAAATAATTGGGTGAATGGGTAAATTCAATTCTCTATTTTTTTTGGTAAGAATATTGTCAGTGCTGATATTTCTGGCAGCACCCATGGATAGTTATGCTCAAGCCTGGTTAAAGAATTTATCTGAACAAGAACTGGATTTAGATGATATTAAGACTGTAGAGCAATTCAAAAGCATTCAAAAATCATTCAATGAGTATTGGGAATTAAGGGATATAGAGAAAAGTAGTGGGTATAAGCAATTCAAGAGATGGGAATGGATGATGGAGCCCAGGGTTGCAAACGATGTAAACAGGAATAATATACTATGGACTGAATTCCTGAATTCAACAAAAAAGACAACAGAAGGAAATTGGATACAGCTTGGGCCGAAATCTCCACCTGTAAGTATAGGCACAAGCAATCCTGTGGGTTCTGGCAGAATTGATTGTATAGCCTTTCATCCCGACGATCCTGATATTTTCTGGATCGGTTCTCCTACCGGGGGGCTATGGAAAACAATAAATGGTGGAACCAGCTGGGAGACCCTGACAGATAATTTGCCTTCTATTGGAATATCTGATATCGCAATTCACCCTGACAACCCTGATATCATATACATTGCCACAGGAGACCGGGATGCAGGCGAGTTGTATTCTGCAGGAGTTCTTCGTACCTCTGATGGTGGTCTGAACTGGACACCTACGGCATTGAGTTTTGATCAGGATGAGCTTGTTTATGTATATCGTCTTTTGATCAGACCAGACAAGCCGGATACTCTTATTGCAGGTACCAATGAAGGAATATATCTCCTGAGCAACGATGGTACTCAAAAAACCAAAGTACAGGAAAGCGGAAAATTTAAGGACCTTGAATTCAAACCCTCTGATCCGAGTATTATTTATGCTGCCAGTTACAGCTATGGTAACGCCACAGTTCTTCGATCCACCAATGGAGGACAATCTTTTAGCCCAGGCTTTGGCACTATAGAAAATGCCGATATAAGAAGAATTGAACTTGCAGTTAGCCCAAACAACTCCGACCTGGTTTATGCCCTCTGTGCTGATGTTGCTGATTCAAAATTTCAGGGATTATATTATTCTTTGAATTCAGGAGTTGATTGGGTAAGCGTAGCAAACAGTTCAAAAAACCTTTTAGGACGATCCCCTGATGGAAGTGATGATGCAGGCCAGGGCTGGTACGACCTCGCACTGGCAATTTCTCCGGCAAATCAAAGTGAAGTGTATGTTGGAGGAATAAACATATGGAGAACCCTGAATGGAGGAAGTCAATGGACAATTGTATCTTCTGGATCAAACCAGGCATCCAATTATGTACATGTAGATCAGCATATACTCGAGTATCATCCACTTACCGGAGAATTATTTTCAGGCAATGACGGAGGTATCTATAAAAGCTCAAACCAGGGTATATCATGGACTGACCTTAGTTCAAACCTGGAAATTCTGCAGATCTATAGAATGGGTATTTCTGAGCAATACTCAAATTTAATGCTTATGGGAAGCCAGGACAATTCTTCAATTCTTGCTGATAATTCGAATTACCAGGTAGTAAAAGGAGGAGATGGAATGGAATGTATCATTGATCCGGAAGATCCAAATATCCTTTATGCATCTTCCCAATACGGGAATATTGGAATCTCATATGATGGTGGAAACAATTTTGCATCTATCCGGCCAGACAAGGATGAAAAAGGAGCATGGGTAACTCCTTATATTATGCACCCTGAAGAAAACAATATACTTTATGCAGGATATACTAATCTGTATAGAACAGGAGACATGGGAGAACACTGGACCAATCTTGGCACTAATCTGGCAAACAATGACAAGTACAGATCTCTTGCAATTGCACCCTCTAATCCCAATATAATACTGGTTGCAAACAGGTATAAGATCTGGAAGACTATTGATCGTGGAATTTCGTGGACGGAAATAACAAATGGATTACCACCCCTACCACCTGGAATAATTACATATATAGCTATAGCAGAATACAATCCAAATAGAATCTGGATAACTATCTCAAACTATACCAAAGAGGAAAAGGTATATACATCAGAGAATGGGGGAAACACCTGGACTAATTATTCTTCAGGTCTCCCGAATGTTCCTGCAAACTGTATAATAATTGAAAAAGGAAGCAAATCAGGATTATACCTGGGTACTGATATGGGCGTTTATTACCGGAACAGGGACATGGACGAATGGATAAGCTTTAGTAATGATCTGCCTGTAGTAATTGTAAATGAGCTTGAGATCTTCTATCCTGATGCAAAGATCAGGGCTGGAACTTATGGCCGGGGTCTCTGGGAAAGTGAACTTTATTCTTCTGCATTACCCGGTTTATTTGCCGAATTTGAAGCAAACAGAAATGATGCATGTATTGAGGGCAAAATCAGGCTCATAAGTCATTCAACATTTGATTCTGATAGCCTCCAGTGGGTACTTCATGATACAATAAATACAATTTTCTCACCCAATAAGGATACTGTCCAACTGCATTTCCAATCAGCCGGACTTAAAGATATTAGTCTGATTATATTTAAAGATGGTCTTAGCGACACCTTAGTTCGTCACGGTTTCATTGAGATTAAATCTTCCATGGATATCTCTATTATTCCAGGTCTTGAGGAACTTGGCGGATATATCTGGAAGGGAGACAGCATTCAAATTGAAGCAATGGGTGGTGATAACTATGTTTGGACACCTGCAATTGGATTGAACCAATTTAATGGCGCAATAATTAAAGCCAGAGTAGATTCAAACATTAGCTATAAAGTTACAGCACTGGATGGCCAGTGCATGGATGTTGATTCAGTTCAGCTAGTAGTGCACATATATGATTCAATTAAAAATGCCATTCCTTTGAATTATGAAGAAAATGGACCATTTATTAATTATAGTGCTTCGGTAGAGGAAAATGAGCCACACCCTCCCCTGGGAGATTGCAACACTCAAACAGACTGGTGCGATGAATTCGGAACCGGAGAGAATGTCCTTGGTAATTCGGTTTGGTTTACTTTCCAGGGACCTGCTTCAGGGGTAGTCTCCATTGACTCACGCGGATTTGACAACCAGATTGCTCTTTACGATGCTCCTAGTCCTGAAAATATTATTTCCGGAAATTATTCCATACTTGCAGCAAATGATGATTATTATGGTACTGAAGATAATTTTGCAGCTTCTATCAGAAATGTAGGAAATCTTGTAGAAGGACAAACATATTGGGTTCAGGTGGATGGAAGTGGCGGAAATACAGAAGGGACTTTCTATCTCACTCTTAATGACTTTCCATTGGCTAAACCCAGCCTGTCTGATACAAAGACCAGTTATGAATTTAAAATATTCCCAAATCCGAATCCCGGGAGTTTCACAATACAAATTGAATCTGAAGTAGAAGAGGCCATAAGTCTTGAAGTTATTAGCCTCCATGGGCAATTGTTGTATTCCAGAGCTCTCACACTTCAAAGAGGTAAGCAAAATATTCCAATGTACCTGGGTAAAATATCATCTGGAATTTACCTTGTGAAAATTACCACTCCAAGCCTTATCAGTATTCAAAAAGTGATTATTGAGTAACTTTCCTCCCACTTTTTGATATTTTTATATTCTAAATGCAGCGATCATGAAATCAATGCGTCATTTAGTTGAACAATGAACAATAAAGAACAGGGATTTATTAATCTGAACCAGGAGATTATTGACGGTTGTGTTGCTGGAGATCAGAAGGCTCAATTTCAATTGTACAAGCAGTATTATTTGAGCATGTACAATACAAGCCTGAGGATAGTCAGAAGCGAAGCGGAAGCTGAAGATATTATGCAAGACTCCTTTCTGTCAGCATTTGAAAAAATTCAGACCTACGAAGGAAAAGTGAGTTTTGGAGCATGGCTAAAGCGGATAGTAGTTAATAAATCCTTAGATGCACTGAGGAAAAAAAAGGTAGAGCTGATTGAATTACAGAACCATGAAGTAGAACAAGAAGAATCAATTGATGAAAATGAAAGAACATATCAAATTGAAGAAATCAAGAACTCTGTGGAGCTACTCCCTGATGGTTATCGTGTGGTACTTTCCTTATATTTGTTTGAAGGATATGACCACCAGGAAATTGCAGGCATTTTAGGGATAAGTGATTCAACATCCAGGTCGCAGTATACCAGGGCGAAGTTAAGACTACTAGAACTTATAAAAAAATGAGCAAATTAGAAAAATACATCAAGGATAATAATCAATCTTTCCTGGTTGAGCCTCATGAAGGACATTTTGACCGCTTTAAAGCCAAAATGGATAATCAGGCTTTTTCGGGAAGGAAAATCAGACTTTTTCCTCAAATCCTGAAGGTAGCTTCCATAGTTGTTCTCATTGTTATTTCTTCCTTGTGGACTTATGAGAAATTATCAAACAATAATATTTCTGAAGGAATTTCCTTAAGCGATGTTTCGCCGGAATACATGGAAGTTGAACAGTTTTATGCACAGAAGGTAAGCATGACTTACACGCAGATGGATAGAACAAATTTGTTTTCAGATGAGGAGCAAAAGAAAATAGTGATGCACGAGCTTACAGAAATGGACTCAATCTATAAGAACCTCAAAAAAGATCTGGAAATAAACCCGGATGATGAGCGAATTATCAATGCTATGATAGAACATTACCAACTCAAGCTTGAAATTATGAGTAATATCCTTGGACAATTACAGGAAATAAATGATAACTATAAACAGACAGACCATGAAAACAATGAAATCTAAATTTTTTCTCAGCTTATTGCTAATAGCAGTTGTATCTCTTACTGTTAATGCTTCTGAAGTTTCAAAAAAACTGAATCATGAGTTTACAATCAATGAAAACTCCATCCTTATCCTCCAAAATAAGTATGGGAAAATTGATGTGCAAAACTGGAATGAAAAGAAAGTAAGCATCGAGGTGGAAATTATGATCCAGTATCCTAATAAGGAAAAGGCTGAAAAATTACTAGAGTACCTGGATGTAAACTTTTCTACTTCAGGAAATGAATGTAAAGCCATCACAAAAATTGATGAAAGATTTAATAAGTTAAAGGGAAATAATTGGGGGAATGATAAGGAATTCCATATTAATTATACTGTGAAGATGCCCAAAGATCTTGATCTCGATCTCTATAATAAGTATGGAGATGTATATATCGATGAATTAACCGGCTATTCAAAAATCAATGTTAAATATGGAAATCTCCAGGCAAACAAAATACTGAGAAATGATACCAAGCCACTTTCTTCCATTGTCCTTGGATATGGCAAAGGAGATGTTACAGAAGTTGGATGGATGAAAATAGAGATCAAATATTCAAAGCTGAATATTGAAAAGAGCCGTGCACTTGTTGTTCAAAGTAAATATTCTAAACTTTATATTGATAAAGCCAGCTCAATTGTTTCTGAGTCTAAATATGATTCTTATGATATTGGAACACTTGACAATTTCGTGATCGAGGGTGCATATTCAGGTTATAAAATTGGGTATCTGGGCAAAAAATTATCCCTGGAAACAAAATACACCGGAACCACCATTGAAAAGATTCCGGCCAGTTTTGAACTCATTAAAATAGAAAATAGCTATGGGGGAATTAAGCTGGGAATTGCTAGTGATGCATCTTACCATCTTAAGGGAGAAGCAAGATATGCAAAGATCTCCTTCCCCTCCAGCAACAATATGAACAGAATTGAAAAATCAAATTCCGCAACATATGATGGAATTGTAGGAAACTCTTCAGATCCAAAAGCCAGGATTGTAATTTCCACAAGTTATGGCGGTGTTAAATTAGACTACTGATCAAACAATTAATTTCCATTATAACAAAGTGCCAGGCGGTTTAAAACTTGCCTGGCACTTTTTAGTTTATTTACTTTTGATTTTTTTCGCTTTCTGAAAATTGAACTGAGACAATTTATTAACTTTGTCATATTGATTTTTAGGCTTTCTAAAATGAAGAAATTTCAACTACTGCCGGTTTTATTGACATTCGCTTTTCTTAGCTCAATCAACTTGTATTCACAAGAGCAAACAGAACTGCCTGATTCTGGATATAAAAGGAATGTAATCAAATGGAACATAACACCATTTTTACTCTTTAGTAAGAAAAATATTAACCTGTCTTATGAAAGAATTCTATCTCCATACCGCTCATTTTCTGTAAATGCGGGTTATTTCGAACTCCCTAAAATGGCCCTTCTGGATAGTTTTAGTTTAGAAAGTGTTACCAATAAAAAGGGATTTAATGTTTCAGGTGACTATCGTTTTTATTTCAAAAACCGGAACAAAAAAATGGCTCCTGATGGCTTATACTGGGGAATATTTAGTTCATTTTACCACACTCAGGTTGGAATGGATATAACTGTACTTGACAATCCTGATATTCAGGGAAGTCTATCATTTAGAGGAAAATTCAATGTTCTTAATGCCGGAATTGAATTGGGTTATCAGTTTGTAATAAAAGAAAGGCTTACCCTTGATTTAATATTTGTTGGCCCTTCCGCATCCTTGTATAACCGGGATCTAAAACTTGATGGAGAAATAGATTCAGAGGAATATGAAGAATATTTACAGGCAATTCACGATATCCTGGTTAGTATTTTTCCCGGATTTGAGCAATTGGCCGGGGATGGTTTCTTAAATGTTAGTGGGGCTAACTTTAGTATGGGCTATGGATTCAGGTATCTGTTCCAGATTGGATACAGATTCTAAATCTTGTTGTATTATAGTAGAATCTATATGTATTGACTTTGAATAGTAAGCTGGTTTTCCGGTTTTATTCCAATCTTCCAAAATTCCATTTATATGCATTAGCTTCCTGGAATTGTTTCATCATCGCGTTTTATGGGAGCTATTGCAAAACCAGTAAAACCATACAATAGGGCGAACAAGAATCCTGTATAACACATTACAGCCCAGGGAACGTAAGAAAGGGTATCAACACCCAGCGTTCCGGCAATAAAAACTCCGGCAATACTCCAGGGAATTAAGGGCACTATCACTGTGCCACTATCCTCGGTTGTACGGGATAAGTTCTTTGCTGCCATATTAAATTTCTTATATGCCGGAGCAAATAACTCGCCCGGAATCAATATTGATAAAAATGAACTTCCGGTCATGATAGCAGTACCCATAGATGCAAATACTGATGCGGCAACAATCTTACCTGCCGTATTGGCAACTCTTAACAAGCGTTCAAGGATCACGTCCAGCATTCCTGTACTTTGAATAATTCCTCCAAAGGCGAAAGCACAAAAAGCTATCAGGGTAACATGCATCATATCAACCATCCCCCCCCTGGTAAATAAGGTGTCTACAATAGGTTCACCACTATGAAATATGTAGCCAGTAACCATAGAACCAATAGAAGTCTTTAGATTCAGACCCTGTATCAGGATGGCAAGAACAACAGCAAGAACAGATGAAAGAAGCATATTGGGAATTACCGGTTTTTTTAATATTGCAGATCCAAGTGTGACAATGGGTGGAATAATCAAGACCCAGTGAAAAGTAAAATTATCACGAATAGTTTGCATGATAATATCAGTCTTTTCAAGAGAAACACTTCCAGCTCCATGTGATGACAATCCAAGTATCAGATATACTACCATTCCTATAAGCCAGGCAGGAGTAGTTGTCCACAGCATATGTTTAATATGGTCAAACAAGTTACTGCGGGTAGCTATAGGTGCCAGGTTTGTAGTATCTGAAAAAGGGGATAACTTATCTCCAAAGTAAGCTCCTGCAACAATCGCTCCGGCTGCCTGGCCCAGTGGAATATTCAGTCCATGAGCAATTCCTATAAAGGCAACACCTACCGTCCCGATGGTTCCGTAAGAGGTCCCGGTAACCACTGAAATAAGTGAGCATACAAGCGAGGCTGTTACAAGAAAATACTGTGGCGAAATAATTTTCAATCCATAATAGACCAGCATTGGAATAGTCCCGGCGGCAATCCACGAGCCAATCAGAGCTCCCACAACTATAACAATAAGCATTGCTGGCATACCTTTCATCATGCTTTTTATAATGCCATTTTCTATCTCTTTATATGAATATCCCAGATATAAAGCAATGAAACCAGCAACCGTTGCTGCAGCAATTAATAAGATCTCTGCATTAAGGTGTAAAAGTCCATATCCAAATCCCAGGAAGACAGCAATGGCAATCAGGGGTATCAGAGATAGTGTAAACGAGGGAACTTTTTTTGTTTTCGTCATTTTGGTCAAGTTTTTCAATGTATAATGCTTACTATATTTCCTGCCTGTCATTAAGGTATTAGTGGCTATTTTTCATCTTGCCACCAAGGCACAATCCTGACGGCAGACAGGAATTCACCAAGCTAATTTAAAGTTAATCGTTTATAAAAGGAACCACCAATTCCATAGATATTGAACCCGGTAAACGCACAATGGGATATTCCCTTCCTTCTTCCAGATATTCATCAAAACAATACTGAAGCATACTCCTCTCTGCTACAATCCCATAACTTGATTGAGGCTCAAGAAGCAAGGGAATAAGCTTAGAGGCATTTTGATTTAACAACACCAGAATTGAACCAGCCTCAATTAGCCTGTTTTCCGTCCATTTATAAACGTCTACCTCTTTATGTGATTTTTCCTCATCAATACCCTCAGTTACATGCCTTATTCTGTACAGCTCAACATTCAACTGTGAATCCTTTTTCAAACTATGCATCTCAATATCATGTCTTCCTATAAGATCTATCAATTTTTTCTCTCCGGATGAAAATATATAGGCAACCGGTTTTGTAACACTCTTTTTTATTTTCACAAGAGGTTCATATCTCTCAAGATCAATTTCAATGTGCTTCCATTTGTATAGGTCAAATACCGGGAATCTTAAAGTCGGGTTTAAGCTATCAGGGAAGTAATCCATCTGGATATGAGATAAGTGCTCCTCTCCATTATTCTCAAGCAACAATTTTTTTTGAGCTTCATTTACAAGTTTAATTATCTTACTGCTATTCTGGTTCATAGTTTCCAAGAAAGAAAACAAAGCTGCTATTTGTCCTTTTGTCCTATATTCTATATTTTGTTTGGGATCTGGAAATCTCTTCCCCTCAAAAATAAATGAAAGATTATTATATATACCAAAACTCTGCCGGCCATCATTAATATTAGTGGTACTATGGCGAACCCTGGTTTGCTCTGATGGAGGTCCTCCAACTATATACCTGCTATATGTAAATCCTCTTTCTTTTATGAGTGTCCCAATCTGTGGCATTAATACATTACGTGAAAATGCAATAAGTTCGGGATCAACATTCACATTGGTAGCTCCACCAAGCATTTCATCGGCATCCTTAATCATTCCCTTTTCTACCCATCTTCGGCTGATTGAATTGTATTCATGAATATCCAGGGTGACTTCAGGGTTCCATTTTTTATATAGCCTATGTAAGGCCTGTACTTCAGGTTCGCTTATAACAACATGATTCCGGTTTAAATCCATGTTATTTGCATTTCTTCTTTTCAGTACTTCTCCCCCATCAGGATTTACCATTGGAATCAATATCAGGTCGATATTTTTCAATATAGGCGATTTCTCCCTCACCAGGTCGCGGGCAACAAACAGCGCCGCTTCTTTCCCTGAGGGCTCATTACCATGTTGCTGACAAAATACCATAACTACTGGTTTTTCAGCACGCTGACTACCGAACTTTGAACTTTCGGTAATAAAAAGTGCCGGAATCTCCCTTCCCTGAACAGATTTACCAATTATTTCAAGTGAAATTTCTTTATGCTTTGAACTTAATTCATTTAAGTAATTCATCATGGGCTTGTGTTGAGTCAGTTTTGTAAACTGACTTTCCTCTAATGGTGTTTTCAATGGTATGGATCCATAAATAAACAGCATTAGAAATATCAGGGGAATAACAGTCCTGAACCAGATTGCTTTTTTACTATTTGTCATAACTATGGTTTTGTTTATGATATTGATTACGCACCATTGGTGCTTACATTTGTTATATATATTCTGATCCATGGGCTTCACCCATGTCTGTTGATTACCGCACCTTTGGTGCTAAGAATAATATTAAACTTCCAGAGCCCCAAAGGGAAAAACACTAATCTTCAAAAGTTCCTTTTCTTAATAATTTTCCTTTCCTGGTCATCATTACCCCGTTTGCAAAAAGATACTCTATCTCATTTTTATCATCCAAAAGCACAAGATCAGCATCTTTTCCAACTTCTATATGACCCTTATTTGTTAGTTTTAAAATTTCTGCGGGGTTCGATGTAACCACTGGCAATGCTTTCTCCCATGGCATAGCTTCATTACTTACCAATTCAATAAGTGTATGAAAAATAGCATCAGGACTTCCTATTCCCAACTTCACTAATCTTCCCTCTTCAAAAACAGGGAGTGAACCACAGCCATCTGAGGTAACCGTAATATGATTCAAGGGTACACCTGCATCCAGTAGTTCAGCTACAGCCCGGGAAGCTTTGTTATTTTCATACCCAAACTCTTTCGGATATGCAGTGAGATCAATATATCCGTTTTTTCCATATGTTTTTGCCTCGGCAAGAAGATGATCATTGCGGTTACAATGTGTAGGTAAGAATTGAGTAAACTGCAAATCACTTCTTTCAACTGCCTTATAAATCAGATCAAAGGGATTCTTTCGGTTGCCAATGTGCAAATTTACAATCCCGGATTTCCCTGAGAACATCCCTCCAATCCTTGCATGTACGGCCATCCTTATCAGCTCCCTGACTGAGGGTTCTGAGGACCTGTGATCTGAGATAGCCACTTCCCCAACACCAATAATCTCATCAATCAAGGAAATATCTCTACCTACATCTCCCAATATCGTTGGAGTTGGAACCTGGTAGGCTCCGGTGTACATCCAGGCAGAAACACCCTCGGCTCTCAGTGATTTAACCTTCATTAAAACACCTTCCAGGTTTCTGGTCATACCATCTGTTCCCAGCAAACCAATAACTGTAGTAACCCCTGCATGTAGCATTTGGCTCAACTGAAGTTCAGGAGTACGTGTAGAGGGCCCACCCTCACCACCCGAACCGGCAATATGAACATGGCCATCAATCAGTCCTGGAATAGTTTTCATACCTGAGCCGTCGATTATTTCCATATCAATTTTAGAAAATCTTTGATCAATAAGGTTATTTCCAACTGCCAGTATTTTCCCTCCACCGATTAATATGTCTGTTTTTCCCAAATACTCAGGTGCATAAACATCGGTTTTCTCAATAAGTATCATAATTTCTATTGTTTTGGATCTAATACATCCATTTTCTTCTATATTTTCATTAGACAAGAGCTTAACTCCTGTACAATTTCGATTTGGCAATAAACCATGGATTCAATAAATCAGGCTTATTATAATTCAAGGGAGTGCTATCAAGCTTCACAACACATCCTCCTGATTCGTTTATAATTATATGACCGGCTGCAATATCCCATTCCATTGTAGGTCCCATTCTGGGATAAACATCCGCTTTCCCCTCTGCTATAAGGCACAATTTTAATGAGCTACCTGCAGGTACTAAATCTATTTTCTCACCCTTTCCCTTAAGTTCCCTGATAAAATCTTCAGTTTCTTGTGAAAGATGTGAACGACTGGCAACGACTCTTATCCCCTCTCCCTTTTTATGGTCAGGTAACTTCATTGACTTTTTCAGTAGCTGTTCAAAGTCCTCCTCATTCAGATCCTTATGTTCCACATTTTCAAGCTTGTAGGCACCATGACCTTTAAGTGCAAAATATAGCTGCTTCAGAACCGGTAAATAAACAACACCAAGGATGGGTATATTCTTCTCCATCAAAGCTATGTTAACGGTAAACTCATCATTCCTCTTAATAAACTCTTTGGTTCCATCCAGGGGATCAATTAACCAGTACATTTCCCAGTCCTTACGAATCTCCCAGGAAATTTCTGAGCCTTCTTCACTAAGTACAGGAATACCAAAATCTTTAATCCCGTCAACAATTATTGAGTTTGAAGTTTTATCAGCCAGGGTAAGGGGTGAATTATCCTCCTTCATTTCAATATTAAAATCTGAACCACCATAGACCTCCATAATAGCATCTCCTGCAATAAGGGATAAGCTTAATGCCTTTACCAGAAGCAAACGTATAGAAGATAATCCTGAACTCATATAGTTAAAAGTAAAGTAAACTTAAAACAAGGACTGTAACAATCATATACATAATTGTTAAAGGAAAGCCCAGTCGAAAGAAATCTTTAAATGAATAGTTTCCGGGTCCATATACCATTAGATTTGTTTGGTAACCAATGGGGGTAATAAAATTGGCTGCTGCTGCATAAGCTACAGTCAAAATAAAAGGTTTTGGATCAAGTCCGAGCTTAAGAGACATGGTCAGAGCAATTGGAAAAATAAGAGCAACTGCAGCCTTCCCTGTTATATAGGCCCCCAAAACAGAAGTAACAATAAAAATACCAATCAAAACGCCATATTTCCCAAGAGGAGTAAAAATGGAAATGAAAAAATTAGCAAACATTGGAGCAACCCCGGATTTTGTCATTGCTATCCCAAGAGCAAGAGACATTACAATAATTAAGCCCAGATTGTAATCAATGCTCATGGTAAGATCTTTGGGATTGGTTAGCTTAAGAATAAAGGAAACAAGCAAGAGTATAATTAAGCCCATGAAAAGCGAAATAATTTGAAAAGCAGAAAGAAAAATAGCCAGCATAAGTCCACCTAAGAGGATTACAATTTTATAGGTTTCCACCTTTGAAAATTCTTTTATCCTGGAAATCAGGTAAAAATCCTGTGTATTCCTAATTCTCTCTCTGAATTGATCACCGGCATACAAAAGCAGAACATCTCCGGCTTCAATCTCCACGCCATTCATTTCACCTGATATTCTTTCCTGGTTACGGTGGATGCTGATAACTGCAGCATCAAACCTTGACCTAAAGTTGATTTGCTTCAAAACTTTACCAATAAACATTGAATTATGTGAAACCACAACTTCCACCACCTCTGTTCTTTTCTTCCTGTGAAGCATACCAACGGAGGGAATTGTAAGACCCGAATTTGCATCCATAAGATCGGCAATAGGTGCCTTATCCCCGGCAAAAACAAGTAGATCTCCTGCCTCAATCAGTAAATTATTTGAAACCACAAAAAGAACCCTATTCTGTCTTCGAATTTCAACCAGGTACAGCCCATACAAGTTCCTTAATCCAGAATCACCAACAGTTTTCCCAACCAGGTTTGAATTCTTCTTTACCTGAGTTTCTACAAGGTAATTTCTATTGTTCTCAGTTGATGTATCTTCTTCTGCAATTTTATCCGGAAGAACCTTGTTTCCAAAAAGATATATATATATAAACCCAATGATAATCATTGGAAATCCAACATATACAAAATCAAAAATATTTAAAGGTTTTATTCCCGGAATGATATTTTGATCCACAACCAATCCGTTTACAATTAAATTTGTTGAAGTCCCAATAAGAGTAGCGCAGCCTCCTAATATTGCTGCATAAGAAAGTGGCATCAGCAACTTGGATGGAGATATATTATGCTTTTCTGACCACAATTTCACATAAGGCATCATTACCGCCACAAGTGGTGTATTGTTTAAGAAAGCAGAAAAGCCTGCAACAAAAAGCATCATTCTGGTCAGAAAACCCTTGTAGGTCCTGGATTTAGAAAAAACTCTTCCAAACAACAACTCTGACACATTAGTCCTGCGAATGGTATCTCCAATAAGCAATAACATTATTATTACCATTACCTGCTCATTTGCAAAACCACTTAAAATTTCTTTTGGGGTTAAAATACCAGATATCCCCAGTATTGCTATGCCGATAACAAAGGTAAGTGCGGGCCCATAAAGGTCCATATATAGTGATACAATAATGAAGATCACCACAAGAACTACAAGAACAAGATCAAATGTTATCATACACCCATCATAAAGACTATTTTCCCATAAGTTCCAATGGAAAAATATACGCAAAGCGAGATATAAAATTAACGAACCTCTTAAATTCTACAAATAAATCAAAACTTATTTTTAAAGGGCAAAAAGGTCATGAAGTCTGCATGATGCACAACATAGGCTTCGGTAGACCTTTTCACAAGATCACCCTCAGCCGCATGGGCAGCAATTATGTGACAGACTTCAGCCGGCACTCCACATTGTTCTGCCAGGGAAACCCCCGAAAATGGATGCCTTAAATACTTTCCGTATTGCCCCTGAACCGACTCTCCTTCATTGTTTTTCTCATATTCAAGTAATTTTCCTACATCTGCCAGAATGGCTCCGGAAATAAGAATGTCCATATTCACCGGTAACTCTTCTCCGAAAAATTCGTTCATTTTCAAACCGCTTTCACGGGCAATATGTACAACTGCCCTCTTATGTGCCATAAAACTCACTTTTAAGTCAGGGCCTGCCAGTAAGGTAAATGGAATTTTATTAAGATCTTCCGGACTCATAACGCTTTTTTTCAAAGCTAAAGCCCAGGTTTTTGTGGTTTGTTCCCGGAGATCCGGATCTTTAATCCATTCCAGCTCGGGCCATAATTTCCTCAGTTCTTCAATCATATTTTTCTGCTTATTTTGCACCTTATAAATTACCAATTATTGCATCTGCTATCTGATGAGTAGAAGCCGCACCATTTTTAAGGGCATCTACTGATCCTTTCATTTTCTTCATATCATATGTCTGTACTTTTCCCTCGCTAATTGTTTTAGCCACTGCCTTCCTTATTTTATCTGAGATTTCATTCTCATCAATAAAATCAAGCATCATACAAGCTGACTCAATCATTGCTATTGGATTAACAATAGATTCAGGATAATCAGCATATTTTGGGGCTGAGCCATGGGTCGGTTCAAATACCCCAACTCCTTCATCATTGAACTGAGCACTACAGGCAAATCCCAGGCCTCCAATTAGTCCTGCAAAACCATCAGAAACAATATCACCAAACATATTTCCAGCAACTATAACACCATAATCTTCAGGGTTTTTGGTAAGCCACATCATCTGGGCATCAATGTTGGTATTCCATAATTGAATTTCCGGAAAATCCTTTTTCTGTATCTCTTTTGCAAGCCTGTACATCATTCCGGATGTTTCCCGAATAACATTTGGCTTTTCACAAAGAGTAACAGATTTATATTCATATTTCCTGGCATATTCAAATGCTGCAAAGAGTATTCTTTCAGTGGCCTTCCTGGTAAAGATTCTTGTAGATACAGACACCTCCTCCCTGGGAGTTGCCCCGAAATTAGTTTTAAATTTTGGGTGTGTCATTAAAGCATCATAAACCTGATCTGGCGGATTTGACCATTCCACTCCACCATACAAGCCCTCTGTATTCTGACGGAAAATGGCTACATCCACAGCCGGTTCTTCAATTTCATTTCCTGTTCCCCTCCGCACAAAATTCAATGGATTACCGGTATATGTATGACAGGGACGGATACAAATATCCAGATTAAAATGTTGCCTGAGACCTACAATTGGACTGGCATATACCAAACCGGTATCACGCAATTTGGGATCTAATTCCTGGCTTGCCTCCTCTTTGGGTTTAGAAGTAATTGCCCCAAACAAAGCCACTTTATGTTTCTGTATTAAGTCAATGGTACGTTGTGGCAATGGATTTCCTTCAGAACGCCAGAATTCCCAGCCAATATCTCCTTCAATATACTCTGCATCAAAACCAGCAGAGCTTAAAACTCTAATTGCTTCCTCAAGCACTACTCGCCCGATTCCATCTCCGGGCATACTTACAATTGTTCTTTTAGCCATTTTCTGGTGTTTTATTAATTGTTAAATAATCTGGTAAATTTAGCACAAATTCTCACTTAGAGAAAGATGTTTTATAGTAGTTTTTATCATGTTTAAACAATTTATTTTTTTCTAATTTTGCAGCACATAATTTTGACTGACTCAATGAACAATATATCAGACCTGCCAGGCCATCCTATCTGGGATTATTTTAGTGAAATTCTTCAAATACCCAGGGCTTCAGGAAAAGAAGAAAAAATTCTTCTATACCTGAAAAACTTTGCTCAAAATCACAATCTTACTTACTTGCAGGATAAGCCAGGTAATCTGTTGATTAAAAAAAATGCAACTAAGGGTAAAGAAAATCTGGAGATCATTATACTTCAGAGTCATATAGATATGGTATGTGAAAAAAATATGGGCACTAAACATGATTTCGACAAAGATCCTATACAAGTTCAAATTTATGATGGCTGGATAAAAGCAGATGGAACCACCCTTGGTGCTGATGATGGTATTGGAGTTGCATCACAGCTTGCCATATTAGCTTCCACAGAGATTGAACATGGTTCAATTGAATGTTTGTTTACTGTTGATGAAGAAAGTGGGATGACAGGTGCAATGGAATTGGGAAAGGATCTGCTGAGAGGGAAGATACTATTAAATTTAGATTCGGAGGATGAAGGTGAACTTTTTATTGGTTGTGCCGGAGGAATTGATACACTTGCCACTTTTGAGATAGCCTATGTAAAAACTCCTGGCTCACATACTGCTTTCAAACTTTTTGTAAATGGACTGAAAGGAGGACATTCAGGAGATGAAATTCACAAAGGTCTTGGAAATTCAATAAAAATTTTGAACAGGATACTCTGGAAAGGCAGCAAGAAATTTGACTTGAAAGTTAATAATTTCAGCGGAGGAAATTTAAGAAATGCCATTCCCAGGGAAGCGTTCTCCACTTTTGTGATTCCGAATGAGAATATTCAATCCTTCTGGACTTTCTTTTCTGAATTTTCAGACACAATAGAAAAAGAATATTCAAAAACTGACCCGGGTCTGCATATCAAACTTGAAGAGACAGATCTTCCAGGTAAAGTTTTTGAAAGATCCTTTCAGGATGGTTTGTTATCTGCTATATATGCCTGTCCTCATGGGGCAATTAGTATGAGTTATGATATTGAAGGGCTGGTGGAAAGTTCTACCAATCTGGCATCTGTTAAACAGACTAACAATAAAACCCTGGAAATAACTACCAGTCAAAGGAGTTCTGTGGAAAGTGCAAAAACTGATATTTCCCAGATGGTTGAAAGTGTGTTTTTATTATCGGGAGCTAAAGTAAAACACACTGGTTCTTATCCTGGCTGGACACCCAATACAGATTCAAGGATTCTTGGAATTACCAGATCGTCATATGAAAAACTTTTTGGCAAAAAAGCAGATGTAAAAGCTATCCATGCCGGACTAGAATGTGGTCTCTTCCTTAAGAAATATCCTGAACTTGACATGATCTCTTTTGGACCCACAATAAAGGGAGCACACTCTCCTGATGAGCGCCTGCATATTGAAAGCACTTATAAATTCTGGGATTTACTGCTGGAAGTTCTAAAAATGATACCGGAAAAACACAAGATTTAATAAAAAGTAAATTTCGGTATTCAATTTGCGGAGAACTTCAATAAATGAAGCTACTCAGTGATGAGAGATGAGAAGTGAGAAATGAGTGATCATTCCAATATTCTCCCGAAAAATAAAAAATCTTTGATTTTTGTTATTTTTCGAGGATCCTCGAAAATCTAATCCCGTAAAGCGGGAAAGATTTTCGGGACATTATTCCAGTTTTCCAATCTTCCACTAAAAATTATTCGTCCATTGGAGAGAAATCTTCTTTCTTAACGCCACATACAGGACACATCCAATCGTCAGGAATTTCTTCAAATGGTGTTCCCGGAGAAATTCCTCCATCAGGGTCACCTTCTTCCGGGTTATAGATATATCCGCAAACTGAACATTGATATTTTTTCATGAGATAAAAATTAATAAATAGTTTTTATTGCTTTACTTTTCTTACAGAATCCAATAAAGTACCATCCACCCATTTAATTACGGCAACAATATCTTCTTCCAATTTTGGCTTTTCAGGTTTTCCGCAAATCTTTTCAGCTTTGTCTTGAAGCTCTTCTATGGTCATAATTGGTAAACCAGATCCTTTTACAGCTTTGATAAGATCCTTGCGTCCTGGATTTATTGCTATTCCTCTTTCAGTAACAACAACATCTATCAGTTCCCCGGGACCGCAAAGTGTAGTTACTTCATCAACAATTACCGGAATTCTGTCCCTGAAGAGGGGAACAGGAAGAATTACTGTCTTTGAAAACAGACAATTCTGCCAGCCACCCATTCCATGTAAAAGATAGCCATCGGAATGTGTAACAACATTTGCATTGAAGTTGACATCAATTTCTGTTGCGCCAAGAATTACCACATCCACAAGGCTGGCAAAATTCCCTTTACCATGATAGTTATAAGAAGTAAATGGACTGGTTGAAATATGTCGTGAATTTTCTGCCATTGAACGCACACCTTCAAGATCAAATGTCTGTCCATCAAGAATGTATTCTACAAGACCTTCTTCAAGCATGGAAACCAGATATTTGTTGCTCCCCCCCCTGGCAAAACGGGCCTTAATTCCTTTTTCCTTCATTATTTTCCTGAAGAACTCTCCAACAGCCAGAGATGTCCCTCCTGCACCTGATTGAAAAGAAAAGCCCTCCTTAATTATTCCTGCATGCTCACAAAACCTGGCTGTTAATTCTGCCAGGAAAAGCCTGTCAGGACTTTTTGTTATTTCAGTGGTTCCTGAAATAATCTTTTCGGGGTCTCCCAGTTTGTCAACCTGCACGGTATAATCAACATAGTTACCCTGAATTTGCCATGGATAACATGGAAATGGAACCATATTATCAGTAACAACAATAACTTTTTCAGCATATTGGGAGTCAGCCAGGGCAAAACCCAATAATCCTGTAGATGAAGGTCCTGACAATCCATTTGCATTGCCAAATGAATCGGCACAACCTGCTCCAATAACAGCAATATCTATCTGTACTTCACCATCCTGAACAGCCTGATATCTTCCACCATGTGATCTGAGAACACCAAGGCCTTTCATTTTACCTTCTGAGGTAAATCTTCCCAGAGGCCCGTTCATGCTTCCTTCAATATGGTGAATGGTACCGTCTTTCAGGTATTGAATTAAGTGCTCATGACATGGAAATGAGGCTGAGGGAAACCAAATTAAGTTCTTTACCCCCAGGTCATGTGCAATGTCAAATATTTGATTGGCAAGATAATCTCCATTTCGGAAATGATGATGGGTAGAAATGGTCATACCGTCCTTTAAACCAGCCTTTACCAGTGCTTCTCTCAAACTCGCAAGCAGCTTATTTCCATCATCCGGATAGTCGGCACAGGAAACTCCCCTGGGTCCGAATTTTGCAGTTTTTGGCTTATGCTTTGCAATCCCTTTATATGGAGTTTGAGCTTCTCCGTTCACATTTTTCGGAACCCACCTGCCAGCAGCATTCTTAACTTTTTCAGAATCTTTCAATATCATTTGGTATTTGTAATTTGGTGCTTCATTAATAAAATCCCTGACTTTATGAACAGACACTCAATACTTATTTATCCCCACTTCTCTGCCACAAACCTAAATCCACAGCCAGGTCTATTGTTTTTTGTGCCCTCTTAACAACCGGAGCATCTATCATTTTTGTTCCAAGAGAAACAACACCCAGGCCATCCTCCTTTGCTTTTTGGAAAGCTTTAACAATTCGTGCAGCCTTATCAACTTCATCCATACCCGGGTAAAATTCTTCATGAATTACCTGTATTTGTCTTGGATGTATGCAACCCATACCTTCAAAACCCAGGGATCTGGATTTCCTGACCGCTTGCCTTAATCCCTCCATATCACCAACATCCGAAAAGACCGAATCAATTGGTTGAATTCCTGCAGCTTTACATGCATTTATCAATCTGGTGCGGGCATACAGGGACTCATCTCCATTGCTGGTGCGCCTTACACCTATATCTGCTGTGTAATCTTCCAGTCCTATTGCCATAGCCACAATGTTTGTTGAAGAAACAGCAATTTCAAAGGCTTTCTCCACACCCAGGGCACTTTCAATAATCGGCATCAGGAAAACAGTGTCATCTTTTACTGCCAGTTCTTTCAGTCTGGAAATTTCATCCTCTAATTGAATTATTTGCTCAGGGCCCTCACATTTGGGCACCAGGATTAAATGTACATTATGATTTACAATAAATGCAAGATCTTTTAAACCGGACGGGAACTGGTTGATTCGAACCATTCTTTCCGTACCCATAAAATCAAGTTGCCGTAAAGCATTACGCACCAAAAACCTAGCTTCATATTTCTTTTCTGGTGATACAGAATCTTCAAGATCCAAAATCAAGCCTCCAGGCTGATGAACTCCTGCATTCAACATTAAACTGGGAGAGTTGCCTGGTAAATACAGGCGGCTAAACCTGAACCTTTCATTTTCTGATTTATAAAGATTTTCTGCAATCATATCAGGTAAAAATTCCTTTTCTGACTTAACATGGGACTTAATCAGAGCTTCCATTCTTGCTAAAATAACAAAAGGTAAAGCACCGGAATCCTGAATGGTAACACGGGCGTTCTTTATCTCAAAAAAAACTAAGATATCTCTAAGCATCTCACGAATAGACTTTCCATACATGGAATTCACTTTAGAGTTCAAATCAATCTCTAAACCCCCTTTTGTCAGAAGTCCCATGCTTACCTGACAATCGGAGCGAACCCCGGGGCCGTAATTACCAAAAATTAATTTATCCTTTTCTATTGGCTTTGCCATATTATTCTGATTGAGTTATACAAATATAATCATAGTCTTTATGAAAAAACAGAAATCCACTGTATCGATTTGCTTTTCTGCAAACGGCTTAATCCTTGTTTTTATTTTCGCATATTTCAATAAGTACTCCCGATGTAGAACCAGGGTGAAGAAATGCTATATCCAGGCCATCTGCACCTTTTCTCGCTTTCCTGTCAATCAAATCTATTCCGGTTTCCTTCATATTATGAAGTCTTTTTTCTATATCATTCACCGCAAAAGCAAGATGATGCATTCCTTCTCCTCTCTTTTCAATAAACCTGGCAATGGGGCTGGCAGCTTCTGTAGCTTCTAACAATTCAATTTTAGTTTCTCCAATTTTAAAAAATGCAGTTCTTACCTTTTGGTCTTTCACTTCCTCAATCTTATAACATTTATAACCCAGCATTTCTTCGTATAATGAAATGGATTTATCCAGGTCTTTCACTGCAATTCCGATATGTTCAATCTTAGATGGCTTCATTTTATTAAAAACTATTTAACAATGTGAACAAAGATATTCATTTCCAAGCTAGTCAAAGAATGATAATTGTCAAATATCTATGCCTTGGCTGGAACTGCTAAATTCACACACAAACAAATATACATATCTTAAGTATCTGACATATAATTAAGATCACAAACTCAAGCAAATTCCTAAGAAGAATAAAGGTGATCTATCTCACCTAATTACCATAATACATATCATTTGCATTTGAATCGATGGGAATCAATAAACGAATACATTTATTTTCAGGTTTATTGGAGACTGCTGAAACATCTCCACATGTACCTTTTTTGGACATAAAACCACCAGGTTATGTGCCGGGAGAAGTCCATATGAGCAATTATATGGAAGCGGAATAGAATTAAATATATTGGGTGATCTATCTCACCATTAACTGAGAAGAGATGTCACTGTAAGAAAGATTTATTGAGGGGTAATATATTATACTTTTAACTTGGGTATTTTATATGCCTTAGAAAAATGATTTTGAGCTGATTTAAAAAGAGGTAAGATCTGTAAGATTTTATTCAGGGGATAACATACTAAAAATTTTAAGTATGGCGGAAACTTAGAGGCATAAAAGATGATCTATCTCATCATTTTGAGATAATTGATATCACTAAAAGAAGTGAAACATAATTGAATAAAAGAAATACTTTTAAATTGGACTAATTATATGCTCTTTAGAAAGAAACAAATTTAAAATAAATAATAAAACCCTAAATTCTATTAATTATGGAAACAACACAAGTGCAAGTAAAAGTCGCCAGAACACTGACTGAAAACCAGGTTGCCTTTTTATCACGTATGCTTGATCAGGGCGGACCCGAGGAAAAAGATTACAAAAGATTATGTTTATTAGTAGACAGTCTTGATGAGTCGGGCCATGAGGAAATGCGCGACATCATGGCTCCCCTTCTTACAAACCTTGATACAATGCATGGTTTTGCTGCCTCAAAACCTTATGGTTATGCAGGAGATTTTGAGATGATTGAAATGATTTATGAAAACCGTACTACCAGTGATACACGATTTCAGAAATGGGATCAATGGTGGCACAGTGAATCTGCCTCAAGGGCAGTAAAAAACAGAAAGGATTTTTTCATTAATCTAATGACCGAACTCGAAGCAAAATCAAATGAACCAAAAGAAGTATTAATTCTGGGATCAGGGCCAGCCACCGATGCTTATGAATATCTAAAGGCTAATCCAAATTCAAAAATCAGTTTCGATCTTCTTGACCTCGATGAAAATGCCATTGCCTACGCAAAGAAAAGAAATGCTGAATTTCAGGATAAGATGAACTTTTTTAAGATTAATGTGTTGAGATTCAAAACACATAAACAATATGACATGATATGGAGTGCCGGTTTGTTTGATTATTTCAAAGAAAAGCATTTTATTTACTTGTTGAAAAAATACTCGGCTTTCCTGGCTGAAAATGGGGAAATGGTAATTGGTAATTTCTCAAAAAATAATCCTACCAGAAACCTGATGGAGGCCATAATTGAATGGGACCTAAACTATCGTTCAGATTATGAATTAATAGAAATGGCAAAAAAAGCTGAGTTTGAAAGTGAACAAATCAAAGTGGACAGGGAGCCCCTGGGAGTAAATTTGTTTCTTAGAATAAACAAAGATACAGGAGTAAATGAAAACAAAGTAGAAATTGCACAGTTACGCGAGGAACCAAAGTCAAGTATTGAGGCGTTTTCTATGAATTGATAGGGGTCCTTGCAAAGACCGATGAAGAAAAAGAATAAATTATTTTACAATTTGTTTCCTGCTGGTTTAACCTCATCTCACGGGATGAGGTTAAATCCTATTACCCTTTCCTTTAAGGCTGCTCAAAAGCCCCTTGAAAAAGAATTTCTTTATAATTATTATACTCAATCCTTATTTCAATTCCGGTTTGCCCTTGTCCTGGCTCTGATCTTTTATGATTTATTTGCATTTCTTGATTCAGCAGTGGTTCCCGATGCTGATAATATCTTATGGATTGTCAGATTCTATATTGTGACCCCCGTTCTCCTCGTGGCCATGGGCCTTTCATTCACTAAATCATTTCATAAATATATGCAGGTCATCATAATGGTGGCCTGGGGAATTACGGGTTTTGGGATCATACTAATGACCCATATTGTTTCTGCAAAAGGAGTATACTCCTACTATGCCGGACTGATACTAATATTTATTTTTGGCTATACTTTCATAAGGGCCAGATTCATTAATGCCTCAATTATTGGCTGGTTGCTGGTAATTATTTACGAGGTTGATGCCCTGTGGTTCGCACAAATTCCCCGGGACACTTTTATGATCAATAATTTCTTTTTTATCGGGGCCAATATCATCGGAATGTTCACGAACTATTCCCAGGAGCTTAGCTCCAGAAAAGATTTTTATTTGAAAAAACTATTGGTTACTGAACAAGAGAAAGTAACTGCTGCAAATGAAGCTCTTGAAAAAAGAGTAAAAGAAAGAACTGTTCAACTAACTAAAACAAATATTGAATTAAGCAAAGAAATAGAACAACGGAAACTTCATGAACAGGAAAGGAATAAACTCGAGGTCCAGTTACTTCAATTACAGAAAATGGAAACCATTGGGACCCTGGCCGGTGGAATTGCTCACGATTTTAATAATATCCTGACCCCCATCCTTGGTTATACTGAAATGGCAATGGAGGAACTTGATGAAGACAGTAACCTGATGTATGATATTGAACAAATCTACAATGCGGCAATAAGAGCAAAAGATCTGGTTCAGCAAATTCTCACATTCAGCCGGCAGGTTGAAGTGGATAAAAAGCCACTTCAGATGCACCAGGTAATTACTGAAGTAATGAACCTGGTAAAAGCTTCTTTCCCATCCAATATTCAGATTGTACAAAATCTTGATCCAAGCTGCGGAACGATAATGGCAGATGCCACGCAAATTCACCAGGTGATCATGAATCTTTCCACTAATGCCTACCATGCCATGATGGATGCAGGAGGCACATTGAAGATAAGCCTTAAATCCATAGAGGCAAATCAAGCTATGGTTAGAAAAATTCCGAAATTAGAATTGAAGACATATGTATGTACAACCATACAGGATACCGGTCATGGCATGGATAAACATACTTTAACCAGGATTTTTGAACCGTTTTTTACAAAAAAGGAAGTTGGTGTCGGATCGGGTCTGGGTCTTTCTGTTGTACATGGAATTGTGAGTAGCTACGATGGAGCCATAACCGCTGAAAGCGAAATAGGTAAAGGCACTACCTTTAATATTTATCTGCCCCAGTACAGTTCAAAGGATAGTAATAATAATATGAATCGCATAAAGGTTCAAAAAGGGAAAGAACATATTTTGTTTGTTGATGATGAAGAAGATATCACTTTTATGGGAAAAAGAATGCTGGAAAGCCTTGGATATTCAGTAAGCGTACATACAAAAAGCCTGACAGCACTGGAAGAATTTACCTCAAATCCTGGCATTTACGATCTTCTTGTAACAGACCAGACTATGCCCTACTTATTGGGTACTGAATTAATAAGAAAAGTCAGGGAGTTAAAACCCGGAATAAAAGCCATCATTATTACCGGCTATGGCGACACCATCACTGAGGAAATGAAAATCATGGAGAAAATTGATGCCGTAGTGATTAAGCCGCTAATTTTAAGTAACTTTAGCAATCTGATAAGAAAGGTACTTGACGAGAAAAACTATAGAAAAAATTAGAATATGGCAAGAGTTCTGATCATTGACGATGAGCCTAATATTTTACTTATGCTCAAGAAAATGCTTGAAAGGTCAGGCTATGTCGTTGATATGGCCATAAATGGCAAGGAAGGTCTGGAGCTATTTGCCAAATTCCCTGCTGACTTAATTATTACTGATATTGTAATGCCTGAAAAAGAAGGCCTGGAAACTATCAGGGAAATTAAGAAGGATCATCCTCATGTGAAAATTATTGCAATTTCAGGTGGGGGAAGAATTGATTCCACTGAGTATCTTGCCTCTGCCCGTTTATTTGGCGCCTCCAGGATCTTTCAAAAACCATTCAAACAAAAAGAAATAGTTGCGGCAGTTAAGGAGCTTCTGTCCGAACAGTAAGTGAGTGACTGCTTAATTATTCGTCTGATCACTTGAGTGATCTGACGAATAAAACAAATGATTTTTTTCGGTCGTAAAAATTGTTACATTTGAATCCCCTTTTAACCCCCTTTTATACATATTAGACTGCAGGGTCTTATGGATATCTGTTTAGTATTTTTTTTATTATAACATTAATCAAAACATTATGAAAAAGAATGTATTGTTGCTTCTGATTTTGACACTTATGTCAAGTCAATTGATCAGCGCCGGTGAGGCCCGCTTGTTAAGATTTCCTGCCATTCATGGAGATCAGATAGTTTTTAGTTATGCTGGTGATCTTTATACTGTAGATGCCAATGGAGGAATGGCCCGTAAACTTACTACTCACAATGGCTATGAGGTATTTCCAAAGTTTTCTCCCGATGGTAAAACCATTGCCTTTACAGGTCAGTATGATGGGAATACGGAAGTATTTAGTATTCCTTCAGAAGGAGGAATACCCAATAGACTCACCTTTACTGCAACTCTTGGCAGAGATGATATAGGTGATAGAATGGGCCCAAATAATATTGTAATGGCGTGGACCCCGGATAGTAAACACATTGTTTACAGATCGCGGAAGCAATCCTTTAATGCTTTTACGGGACAACTATTTAAGGTTTCTGTTGATGGTGGACTTTCCGAAGAAATCCCTATTTCAAAAGGAGGATTCTGCTCCTACTCTCCTGATGGTAAACAATTGGCCTTCAATTGGGTATTCAGGGAATTCAGAACATGGAAATACTATGAGGGAGGAATGGCAGATGATCTCCGGATCTACGATTTTGAAACCGGTGAAGTAGAGCAAATCACCAAAACCATAAACCAGGAAATCATTCCAATGTGGATAGAAGATGAAATTTATTTCCTGTCAGATCGTGAGCGGACAATGAATCTTT
>JAUVKW010000108.1 GCA_030596025.1 Bacteroidota bacterium
TCTCTTACCTGCAACTCAAAATCAACAATTTCCTTATCCCTAACAGGATCAACAGACCCTTCGATATGGGAAAGATTTTCATCATCAAAACACCTGATAACATGAATAAGAGCATCTGTATTTCGTATATCAGATAAAAAACTATTTCCCATTCCCTCACCCTTGCTTGCTCCTTTTGCAAGTCCCGGAATATCCACCACGTCAAGAGTGGCAGGAATCACTTTCTGGGTTTCCTGTATCTGTTCCAGTTTCTCAAGCCGTAAATCCGGGACATTCACCATTCCAATATTTGTTTTACCGGAACTAAAAGCAAAATTTGTAATTTCAACTTTAGTATTTGAGATACAATTGTATAAGGTAGTTTTTCCAATATTGGTTAAACCAATAATCCCACATTTCAAAGCCATAAACTTGTATTTTCTTCGTTTCGCACAAAAGTACATTTATTCTCTCTTTTTAGGAAACAAATAGACTAAACTAAGTCATGGTTGGGAAAACCGGTTTTTTTATACCTTTATAAGATAAACCACAATCATGATGGTACTAAGAAAGAAGATATCTGTATTTCTTTTAATGGGATTGGGACTGGCCTTTCTACTTGAAACCTCAGCCCAGATTCCATTAACCAGTGAAAAACCTGAACCCCCAACAACAAGGATTCTGTTTTTGCTAGATTGCTCACAAAGTATGAATGGATACTGGGATAGCGACAGAAAGATCAATATTGCCAGGAAATTCCTGATCCATACAATAGATAGTCTTGAACAGCTTGACCATATACAGATGGCTCTGCGTGTTTACGGACATCAAAGTGTAGTACCACCCCAGGATTGCAGTGACACGAGGCTGGAAGTTCCTTTTGCCGATGGGAATGCTCCAATAATCAGGCAAAAATTAAGGTACCTGACGCCAAAAGGAACCACTCCTATTGCAAATTCACTCGCTGCATGCGGAAGTGATTTTACCAAATGTGATAATTGCAGGAATGTTATCATTCTGATTACTGATGGAATAGAGGCTTGTGATGGTGATCCTTGTGCCGTTTCCATGGATTTACAAAAAAAAGGAATCTACCTGAAACCCTTTATCATTGGTATCGGGCTTGACCCAAGTTTCAGGAAAACCTTTGAATGTGTTGGCAGATATTACAATGCACATGAGGAAAGTAGCTTTGAAGATGTACTGGGTGTGGTAATTACAGAAGCCTTAAATTCAACTACTGCCCAGGTAAACCTGCTGGATCAGGATGGGAATCCTTCTGAAACAAATGTAAATATGACCTTCTATAATCGTGCCTCAGGAAAAGTTCTGCACAACTACATACATACTTTTAACAACCGGGGGAAACCTGATACTATCAACCTGGACCCCCTGATTGATTATAGACTTGTTGTCCATACACTCCCAATAGTAGTGGTAGACAAGATTAACCTGGCCAGGGGAAAACATAGCATTATTGCGGCAGACATACCCCAGGGGACATTAAGAATAAACAACCGTGGAAACAGGTATCTTGATCTTCAGGTGATTGTCAGAAAACATAATAACATGAATACTCTGAATATGCAGAAAATCAATGCAAATGAAAAATACTTAATTGGGAAATACGATCTTGAAATTCCTGTTCTTCCAAGAATTTTCGTGAATGGTATTAATATCAAACAGTCCACCACAACGAATATTACCTTGACAAGTCCCGGCGTTATTACTCTTCTCATGTCTAATCCCGGGTTTGGAAGTATATATGTGGAAAGAGATAAGGAGTTAGAATGGATTTATAATATTAATCCTGACCTGAAGCATGAAACCATCGAGCTTCAGCCTGGAAACTATAAGATTGTATTCCGGCCTAAATATGCCAAACGAAGTTTTTACACAACTGTAAAGAAAATTTCTGTTCGGTCAGGAAGTTCTCAATCCGTTAAACTATTTTAAGCATTATTGTTCTTTATTATATCTGCATTAAATCATTCAATTTGTTTAGGCCAGGATCAGCCAGTTGATCCAACTGCCTCTTCCACTCCTTTAAGAATCTCGCATGATTTAACAAGCTCCTTCATTTTTGTGTGGTCTGAATATAGTGGTCTGTCTATATCCAGGAATTTCACATGCTTTCTTATTATTCCTTTTGCAGTGGTCACTCCTTTACCAAAGGTATATTCTCTGAAATCCAGGGCCTGCGCAGCTGCCATAAACTCAATCCCCAATACGCCATAAGCATTATCAAGAATCTGAAAGTTCTTAATGGCAGTATTCATACCCATAGACACAAAATCTTCCTGGTCGGCAGCAGCAGGAATAGATTGAATAGAAGCTGGTGCCGATAATATTCGTTGTTCCACAATTTGCATGTCTGCGGTATACTGGCTCAACATCATTCCGGAAAACATCCCTGCTCCTTTAGTTAGAAAGGCAGGCAACCCGACACTTAAAGCAGGATTATTGAGCCTGTTCATTCTCCTCTCAGACAAAACGCTTATCATGGTAATTGCAGCTCCAATCATATCCATTGGCAATGCCACCGGAGATCCCTGGAAATTGGCCCCTGAAAGCTGCAGATCCTCTTCGGGAAAAAATATTGGATTATCTCCCACTCCATTGAGTTCAATTTCTACCTGAGACCTTGCATAAGCCAGGGCATCATGAGCGGTTCCTACTACCTGTGGTGTAGAACGCATTGAATAGGCATCCTGAACTTTTGAAGCAACTTTACCCTGCTGAAGGTCTCCTCCTTCTATGAGTTTTCCTATTGCTTTTGCACTCCTGATAGCTCCCTTAAAACCCCTCACTTCATGTAACCTGGGGGTATATGGTTTCATATTAGCTTTTAGTGCTTCCAGGGACATTGACGCTGCTATTTCTGCTTGCTTCAGCCAGTTGTTTGTATCGTACAAGAGTAATGCACTCATTGCTGTAAGTGCATTAGACCCATTGATAGAAGCCAATCCATCCCTTGCTTCCAGGCCTGGAACAGTAATATTAGCCCTTTTCATGGCCTCCTTTCCCTCCAGCAATTCTCCTTTATAATAAGCTTGTCCCTCTCCCAACAAAAGAAGGGCAATCTGTGACATCGGGGCAAGATCTCCTGAAGCCCCAACTGAGCCTTTCTGGCAAACAAATGGAGTAATTCCTTTATTCAACATTTCTACATATGTCTGAGTAATCACTAACCTGCAGCCAGAGTTTCCATGGGCATGCACATTGATTCTGCCTAACATGGCACCTCTGACATAATCAATTGGCATGGGATCTCCAATTCCGGCAGCATGATTATATATCAGGTACTTTTGAAAATCCTTTACCTGATCGTCATTTAAGATCACCTCAGAGAATTCTCCAATTCCTGTATTTATTCCATACATTATCTCTCCCCCCTCAATCTTATTTTCTACCATACGGCGGCATAACTTTATCCTTTCTATAGCATCCGGATGAAGTTTCACTTTTTGATTGTTTCGTGCAACATTTACAACATCCTCAATGTGCAGATCGTTTCCTGTAATAATTAAGCTCATTATTTATGATTTTTTATGTAATTGTTATGAAGGCAAACTCCGGACTTTGATGAACTTCTTCGAAATTTGATCCTTAACACAAAGAAATAAAAACTAAGAAAGTTATTTAATGATTTGTGTCAGTAATAGTAACTATTTATACAAGGAATTGATGTTTTATTTAAGCCTGGAAGAAATATTGTGCCTCTGTCAATTTGAAAATATTGAAATATTATTAATCCGTTTTAAAATACCCTTAAGTGCTGAAGGTACTTATTTACAGGGATTAAGTCTTATTTGAAAATCGGTTTACTACGTAGTTCTTCAGTAATTCCAGCGTCCATTTACTTAAAGTCCCCGAGATACTCGAATAAGTCCAGGCCTCATACCACCTCGTCCCTCGGAATACTCGGGCCACGGGGCTGTCTTAAAAGGTATTAAATTTTTTGGTGAGGGAGAAATATTCTATAATAAGGTCATTTCTCTATTAATGATGTTCATACCGCGTAGCGGTTATAGTTTTGTAGAAAAACAATATGGATTTAAACATTTCCCCGTAGGCCTTGCCTGCCGGCAGACAGGGGATAGACATTTAGAAAGAAATACTTCTCAATTATTTTTTATAATGTTAAACTCCTACGGAGTATGATTTAACTCAGGAAATATTCTGCTACAAAACTTAATGCCCCTGACGCTTACGGTCCGGGTCAAAGACCTAAGGGCAAAATATTTTACACAAACACAACTTTTGAGACAGCCCCGAATTTAGGTATTCAATAAATTGATGGTCTCGAATAAAAATATGTTGTAAAAATTAGAACATAGCGAGCATACTACCTGGTCTTAAGTTTGGCAATCAATTCCTGAACAGTGAGACTTTCCTGTGTTCCTGTATCCATGTTCTTAAGGCTGATTACCTGATTCTTCATTTCCTCTTCCCCAACCAATGCAACATATTGTACATTCTTATTATTGGCATAAGACATTTGTTTTTTCATTTTGGCCGGATCGGGATAAATCTCAGCATGAATTCCTGCTTTTCTCACTTTATTAAGCAATGAAAGGCAGTATTTCGCCTCCTCTATACCAAAATTTGCAAACATGACTTGCGTGGATTTCAATAATTTGTCAGGAAACAGTCCCAGATGATCCATAGTATCATAGATTCTGTCTGCTCCAAATGACACTCCAACTCCAGAGATATCCTTCAAACCAAAAATACCGGTAAGATCATCATAGCGCCCTCCTCCACAAACGCTTCCAATATTGTATTCTGTGGAAACAACCTCAATAATGGCCCCGGTATAATAATTCAAGCCTCGTGCCAGAGAAAGGTCCAGCTCAATTTCGCAGCCTAACTCAACTTCATCTGAATATTCTAATAAAAGCCTGAGTTCCCTAATACCTTCCTGTCCCATTGCTGATTCAGAAAGCAGGTCTGTTAGCATATTTAGTTTCTCGCTGGAATTTCCCTGAAAGGATAGCACCGGCTTAAGCTTTTCAATGGCACCTTCTGAGATTTCTTTTTCCCTGAGTTCCTTACACACTCCCTCAAGGCCGATTTTATCAATTTTATCCATGGCCATAGTTATGGCAATCATTTTATCGCCATGGCCAAGTACTTCACTCAAACCTGCAAGTACCTTCCTGTTATTGATTTTTACCAGTATTTTCATCCCGAGCTTTGCAAAAATCTCGTCAATAATTTGAATGAGTTCAAGCTCAGAAAGGAGCGACTTGCTTCCAATAACATCAACATCGCATTGATAAAATTCGCGATATCTCCCTTTTTGAGGTCTATCTGCTCTCCAAACCGGTTGAATCTGGAATCTCTTAAAGGGAAAGCCAATTTCATTCTGATGCTGCACAACAAATCTTGCAAACGGAACGGTTAAGTCATACTTCAAGCCCTTCTCTGATATCTTTCCAGATAATTTTGAAGATTTTTTTTCAAGCAGATCCTCCCCTGCTACTTTACTCAGAAAATCTCCGGAATTCAGTATCCTGAAAAGCAATTTATCCCCTTCTTCCCCATATTTTCCCAAAAGAGTGGACAAATTCTCCATAGCTGGAGTTTCAAGGGGCAGGTAGCCATATTTTTTAAACACCTCCCTGACAAGAGAGAATATATAGTTTCTCCTGACCATTTCAGCCGGGCCAAAATCTCTGGTTCCCTTAGGTATGGATGGTTTTTGTGAAGCCATTTAAGTTCTTAACATTAATTTATTGTGGAAATCACAAAGATAGAAAGATTCAGCTTGAAATCATCTAACTTCAAAAGTCAAAGTTGCCCAATTTGACACATAATCTATTGATTCTCTATCATCGGGAACCATGTAGATAGTTCTGAGATACCATAAGCCTTTATGGATTATTTGAAAAGCAGCAATGCCCTCTTCGTTGGTTGTAATCTTCAATTCATCGTGTTTATGCTCGTCAGATGCCTGATGATTGTGAGTGTCATGATCAGGGTCTGAACCAATGTAAACCAGATGTCCCTGCAAAGATTTTCCATTGCTAATTAGTTGGAATTTTACTATATCACCAACTTTATAATTCCCCGGGTTTTCAAGAGGTACAAATTCAACTGGAAACCCCATGTGTTTTTCATAGTCGTTGGTCAACTTATCGCCAACCTGAAATATGGCCTTTACATGCTTTGAGTATTGCTCAACTGCAGGTTTATCAAGATCTCCATTTTTAGTCCTCAATTTATAGATATCTAGCACCCCATCATGCTCCAGGTATTCATTAAATTCATCTGCTGTTAAACCAATAGAATTGGCTTTTGTAGAAACTCCAGCAATATAAGTACCGGCCTTCCCGGTTTTAAAATCCAACATGCTGATATTAGCTTCATCATGCCATAGTATAGTATCTGGTTCAAACATAAATCCCGGCCCGGTTATTAGAGCCTTTTCCATCCTGTAACGGGCAATAGTGTTTTCACTTTTTTCGAATGTACCATTATAAATAGACAGAGTGTTTTCTTCATTTGGCTCCAGATAATAATGATCCATCTTCAGGAACATGTCATGAGAACTGAAAAGAATAGCCAGTGCAAACAGAATAATAATTTTTTTCATGTTAAATTACCTGTTTATTCTCTTAAAATCAGAAGGTAAAAGTCCGGCAGGTTTTTTTTCAGAGATATTATGCTTGTTAAAATAAACCATATTGGCATCTCTGAGTCCGAAGATCATCTTAAAACACCGGCCTGAACGTTGTGTTCCTTCAGGTCCCACAAAATGAATAAAATAAATATCGTCTGCACCCTGCGAAACAATTTCAGACAAAGCATCGGCAGAAACTATTTCCACATCGTATTTATAATATTCTTTTATTGCCTTCAATGATCTTAATTTGGGCTGGAGATTCCCTTCATAAATCAACAACTTTTTTGATTTTATCCGGGAGGCAAAATCATTATAATAAGTAAGGTATTTCATAGACGAAGGACTTCCTTTCTCCTTCAATTCCATAGCCCGGTTTTGAAAAAACCTCACAATAACACCCAGCTTAAAACCATAGTTTTCCTCATCTCCTTCAAAATAAGATAAAGGCAGGGAGGCTATTTCAGGCAACTCTGACAAGGATGTGTATTTTGCTCCGAGTATTAAATTCAGAAAGTTATAATGGATATTCTTCTTATCCTTTTCATAATACGACTGTGTGAAGAGCAGAAAAGAGTAAGTGCTATCTGACATTTTTTCTTTAAACTCGTCGTTAGTAATAAAATCATAGGGCGTTAAGTTCCAATGCTTCTCAAAAGCATCTCTAATTTCATCATTATAGCTTGAGAACATTCCGGACTCAAGAACTACAAGAGTTTTAGAATTAAAGAATGCCTCAACTTCCAACTTAGTTGGTAATACTGACTGAGAAAAAAGAGACGAAGATAAAATGATAAAACATACAATAACAGCTGCTTTTTTCATACCTGAAAGATTATTTAGTGAAATAAATTGGATTCCTGTCATTAAACTTTCTAATGTACAAGAACTTTAACTGCTTTTTTTTCTGCGAACTAAGATTATTATATTCATCATATAATTCCGGATCCCGCATTAAGGCAATTTGCAGGTTTCTAACATCATAATCCATAACCTTCCCTGTCTCAAAGTCTAAAATAAACTGCTTCATCTCAGTTCGCTTATAAGTTGTGGCTTGCATTGGATTATAGTAAGAGTTATAATAATTATAATAATTGTAATTATTATAATAGGGATTTTGGTATGGATCAATATATCGGGTATCCATGGTGGTCACAGCCCCAACAAAATGACAAATCCCTCCAACAATGGTAACCCTGATAAAATTATCATCAAGTTTTATATACAATACTCCATTTCTGGAATAACCCCAGATGTTCTCAAGACTTATTTCTTCCCGGGCAGAATTATCATTAAAATAGTAAATCACCTCATTGCTCAATACCTTATCGAAAAATACAGGGTCATGATAATCTGCATTAGTAAGAATCTTATACTTTCTTATGGGATCATTTTCTATTACCTGTTCGAAATTGATAAAGATTCCTTCATTAAACCTAAACTCATGCGTATACTTAACTTTGTCCTGTTGTTCAGGCTGTGAAAATGCAATCGTCCCGAAAATATATATGCAAATAAACAGGTATATTGTTTTCATCTGTTTAAAAATTATTTTAACAGACAGATACCTGCCTGCCGTAAGGCAGCTTACCCCGGTTTTCTCAGGGCCCGGTTCATGTCTGAATATTGCTTTCTAAGTAAACAAATTTAGCAATAATTGAGTTCAAATAACAAATAATTGCTTTTGTGCATTGCCATGTTTTACACAGCAAGAAATATGCCTTTCTAAATAAATTAAATTTGTTGACCCAATTCCTTTGAACTTTACTATTTTTATGACATCGATTCAAAAAAGAATAGCTCATGACTGAATCAGGCAAACTAAATAAAGTTTTATCCTTTGGGTTTTTAAAGCCCGGAAATAGCCCTGCAAGATTTTCAGTTATTCAAATTATCCTGGTGCTTTCATTACTTGGGTCGGTAATTCCCGGAAGCTTATATCTCTATCAAGAAGATTATGCCCATGCGATTTTAAACCTGGGAATATTCCTTATTCTTTCAGGTTCAGTTCTATTCTATGCAAAGGCAATGAAAACCCAAATGTATTTCTTTCTTGTCTTGCTTTTTGGCATGAGTTTGTTTATTATCAACTTTCTTTCCTGGGGGCCCGGAGCCTTGCATTTTTTTCCGGCTTTTAGCCTGGCACCGGTCTTAATTTTTTATATAGTGGGAATTAAACGCGGCAGTTTGCTCAATGCCATTACATTCCTTGTACTCCTTATCATTTCCAATCCCTTTGTGCCAATTACAGGTATTTCTGAAATACTTACCACACATTTTTATGAGTTTATAATTCTATACATTCCCATCTTTATTCTCTGTTTTACTTTCGAGAACAGGAAAAACCAGATAATCTATCAATTGTTTAAAGAGAAAGAGAAAGTAGAAAACTCAATGCAATCGAGGAAAGAATTTACTTCAAATCTATCTCATCAAATAAGAACCCCTTTAAATGATCTGGTTGTTTTGAGTAATATTCTTTCCGGATTAAAACTTGATCCTGAGCAAAAAGACATTGCTGATACACTAAAAGCTTCTACAAATAATCTTGTAGATGTAGTTCAGGCCATTTCAGAAGTATCAAGCTCAAAAACTGGTTATTCACCGCCTGAAAAAATTCTGTTTAACTTAGTTTCCACTGTAAAAAGCACACTCTATTTTTACAAGGATAAAAAAATTGAAGGTATAAGCTTGCACCTGAATGAAATGGTGATACAGGAAGAAAATGTAATTGGGGATCCCATTATCCTGAAACAGATACTATTAACCCTTATAGAAAATTTCATCAGGAATAAAAATGAGAAGGAGGATATGAATATTGAGTTGGATATCACTTCTTTAGAATTAGACAATAACAGACTTGAATACTATTTTAAGCTCCAGGCAAACCACATCATTTTTTCTTCCCGGGCTCAGATGCAGAAAATAATGAATGGAGAAATCGACCGTGGCGAAACCAAGTCTGTCAAGGAAGAATTTCAGGTTCTGAATTTTTCTCTGGGTCAAAAATTAGTTGCTTCACTGGAGGGAGAATTGAAAGCGGATATGAATAGTGAATCCTCCTGGTTTATTTTCTCACTTCCTGTTGGGAAGCCCGGAAAAGACCATTTCACTGTCGCAAGGGCACCTGAATTACCTAAAGACGATAAGAAAAAAAGTAAAATCAAATTTGAAGACGTCAACCTGCTACTTGTAGAAGACAATGAATTAAATCAAAAGATCTTATTCCTGGGACTTAAAGAATATCTTAAAAATATTGATTTTGCTGTAAATGGAAAAGAAGCTCTTGACAAGTTCGGATCTTCCATGTACGACATTATTTTAATGGATATTCAGATGGAAGTTATGGATGGATTAACCGCCACCCGGAAAATCAGAGAAATTGAGAAAAGCACCAATACCCATGTTCCCATTATTGCAGTAACAGCCAATGCCTTACTTGGGGATAAAGAAAATTGCATCTCTGCCGGAATGGATGATTATATTAGTAAACCATTTAAGATTGAAGATTTAATTGCAAAAATGAAAGCCATTATCCTCACTTAGCTTACTTGAGGGGTTGTATTCCAATTATCTGAATATCATCAACCTGCCCTGTCTCCCCCATCCATAATTTTAATGTTTCCTTAAGAAATTTCATTTGTTCCTTCATAGGGCTTTCATGAATAGTAAGAAGTAAATGTTTAAACCTTCTATACATAAACTTTTTACCCTTTGGCCCTCCGAACTGATCGGGATAACCATCTGTAAAAAGATATATCCTGTCGTTATCTTCCAGTTCAATAAAATGATTCATAAATTCACTGTCAGGGCCAGAGCCCCTCACTCCCACAGTCATTCTATTACCTTTAACCTCTGTAAGCCGATTGTCTCTGATTAAGTAAAGTGTACTAAAAGCACCAGCAAATTCTGCGCTTTTGTTCTTTTTATCCACCATAACCAGCCCAATATCTATTCCTTCCCTTAGCAAGGGGTCTCGCACATGCCGGCTAAATGAAGTCTCTATACCACTACTTAGAACTGTCAATATATCTGAAGGATGACTAATACCCTGATCATGAATTACCTTACCCAGCATTTCAAAACCAATCATAGACAGCAATGCTCCCGGAACACCATGTCCGGTACAGTCGGCAGATACAACAAAAATCTTTCCATGGGCTTCTGATATCCAGTAAAAGTCTCCACTAACAATATCTTTTGGTTGAAAAAGAATAAAAGATTCAGGTAAAAGTTTCATAAAATATTCATCGGAGGGAAGAATGGCCTCCTGAATTTTTTGTGCATACCTGATACTGTCGGTAATATTTTTATTCTTAATAGAC
>JAUVKW010000052.1 GCA_030596025.1 Bacteroidota bacterium
TTTGATTCTGTAACCCTGTATGGAGCTGATCCGGAAACAAGACTCGATATATATGGGAAGATTGGAAATGCCGGGGTTTCTATTGCCTGCCTGGATGATGCTAAGAAATTATATTCCGGTTTTAACCTCTTAAATCCTATAACCTCAGTTTCTATGACCATCAACGGACCGGCACCTATCATGGTAGGGTTTTTTATGAATACGGCCATTGATCAGCAGTGTGAGTTGTATATTAAGAAAAACGGAATGGAAGACCAGGTTAGGGAAAAGATACTGAAGATCTATAAAAAGCAGGGCCTTCCCGTTCCGGTTTACCGGAGAGAATTGCCTAAAGGGAATGATGGACTTGGCTTAATGCTTCTTGGTATTACCGGCGACCAGGTACTTCCACATGAAGTTTATTCAAAGATCAAAAATAATACCATCTCCAGGGTGCGGGGAACAGTACAGGCAGATATTCTCAAGGAAGACCAGGCACAGAATACCTGTGTTTTCTCAACAGACTTTGCCCTGAAATTAATGGGCGATATACAAGAGTATTTTATTAAGAACCATGTTCGAAATTTTTACTCTGTCTCTATTTCAGGTTATCATATTGCTGAAGCCGGAGCAAACCCAATTACCCAGTTGGCACTGACCCTGTCAAATGGTTTTACATATGTGGAATACTACCTGTCAAGGGGTATGAAGATTGATGATTTTGCAGATAATTTTTCATTCTTTTTCTCAAACGGACTCGATCCGGAGTATACCGTGATTGGCAGGGTTGCAAGGATTATATGGGCAAAGACTATGAAGCATCTTTATGGTGCCAATGAAAGATCGCAAAAGCTTAAATATCATATACAAACTTCAGGGCGTTCGCTACATGCCCAGGAGATAGAATTCAATGATATCCGGACTACCCTGCAGGGTTTAAGTGCCGTATATGATAATTGTAATTCCTTACATACCAACGCCTATGATGAGGCTATTACTACTCCCACCGAAGAGTCAGTAAGAAGGGCAATGGCAATTCAATTGATTATCAACCATGAATTGGGACTTACAAAAAATCAGAATCCTCTGCAGGGTTCATTCATTATAGATGAATTAACGGAGCTGGTGGAAGAAGCTGTATTGATAGAGTTTGACAGGATTTCGGAGCGTGGAGGTGTTTTGGGAGCTATGGAAATGATGTACCAGAGAAGCCAGATTCAATCAGAATCCATGTATTACGAAGAAAAGAAATATGATGGTAGCTTGCCACTGATGGGGGTTAACACCTTCCTGTCCCAGGATGGATCGCCAACAATTCTTCCTGACCAGGTAATCAGGGCCACTAAAACAGAAAAGGATTTTCAGGTTAAGATGATAAAAAATCTTTATAAATCTTCTGCTGAAAAAAGCACAAAATTACTTGATGATCTGAAGGATGTAGCTTTGAATAAAGGGAATGTCTTTGAAAGTTTAATGGAGGTATCAAAATATTGTTCACTCGGAAAAATTACCAATGCTTTATATGAGGTAGGAGGCCAGTATCGAAGAAATATGTAAATTCATGAACTGAAACGGGGTTGTCAATTATTTGAAACTCAAACCAGAAGTTAAAAAACTATATTAAATCTTTATATTATGGATCCAAAAGCCATCAATCTAGCAAATATCCTCTTACTTGCAATTAATCCAAGGGACGAATATACACAGGTGGGTGTTTACAGGCTTGGAAAAGCAATATTCCTGAAAAGGATCAGGCACAAGGCAGAAGATTTTGCTCATTGTGAGAGAATTGCAGACCAGACAAAAATACGAGCTGATCTGATTAAGGACGCACTTAAAGACAACGAGATAGACTTTGATCAATTACATTTGGTCATGGGAAGGGGAGGCCTGGTTCATCCTGTTGAATCTGGAGTATACCAGGTTAATAAAAAAATGCTTCATGACCTTAAAGAGAGTGTCTTAGGGGAAGATATTGTGAATCTTGGAGGCCTGGTAGCCTACGAAATTGCCAGTCACCTGCCCAATGGCAAGGCATATATTGCTAACCCGGTGGTAGTGGATGAATTTACTGAGCTCGCCAGGATATCAGGGCATCCTCTCTTTAAGAGGAAATCTATTTACCATGCTTTAAATCAGAAATATGTTGCCAGGAAACATGCCGCTTCAGTGGGAATGAAATACGAGGACATGAAATTAATAGTTGTAAACCTGGGAAGGGCAATTACCGTGGGGATGCACTATTATGGAAAAGTTATTGATGCCACTCAGGGATTCGACGGAGATGGTCCCTTTTCCCCGGTGTTTAGCGGGTCACTTCCGGTTGGTGACCTTATACGTACATGTTTCAGTGGAAAATATACAGAGAAGGAAATGATGAAAATGGTGAGAGGAAAGGGCGGGTTATATGCATATCTTGGAACCCCCAGCGGTTATGAGGTTGATAAGAGGATTCAGAATGGTGATGAGGAGGCAAAATTTTATTTTGAAGCAATGGCCTACCAGGTTGCAAAGAGTGTGGGCTCTATGTGTATGACCTTTAAAGAGAAAGCAGATGGGGTATTGATCACCGGTGCCATGGCAAATAGCAAAATACTTGTGGACTTTGTGATTGAAAGGATCTCAAAAATCGGCAATATTCATATTTATCCGGGGGATGATGACCTTGATGCATTGGCCTGGAATGGCTTTATGATGCAGAAGGGGGAAATTAAGAGCAAGGAATACTAAAAAGGCGCAGTCCCGAAAAAAGACGAAATCGAAGATTTACTCGTTCCCACAGGCCTTCACTCAAGCCACTCATAAGCTAAAGATTCTGTTTTTTCGGGAAACCCAGAACATTCTTAAACTCTGAGTCTCCGAAGGGCGGGGTGGTTTGATTGAAAATTATCTCTCACTTTTTTCAATCTTCCCCTGCACCTTTAAGCCCTTTTCAAAATATGTCTTTACAAAAATCATTCTGCGAAAATCAGCGCTATCTGCGTGAGATTATTGCCTTGCGCCTTATCACATATTCGCCGGCATTTCAACGGTAACGACTTCTCCCTTTGCACATAAAACTCCTTTTGCAGTCAGGCTTACTTCCACAATGACCTTCCGTCCTTTTATTTCCTTCACTTTTCCGCGAAGTTCCAAAACGGTATCAATAGGTGTGGGTTTCAGATAGTCCACTTTTAGAGAGGCAGTTAAAAACCTAAAGGCCGGTAAGCTGCTCATTTCCCTGTTTTCGGCCCTGTACTTTGCCGCAGCGGCTGTGCCCGTACTATGGCAATCAATCAGGGAGGCGATAAGACCACCATAAACATAGCCCGGTATAGCAGTATGATATGGCTCTGGCTGAAAATGAGCAATGGTTTCGTCTCCGTCCCAATAACTCTTAATTTGATGCCCGTGCTTGTTCAAATTTCCACAACCATAGCAGTGGGCGAGATCTTCAGGATAATAATCCTGAAATGCTTTTATTTCCATAAATATTTTTTTTACGAATGTATAAAATTCAGATAAAATATCATTACATCATTGTAACATTGTATCATTGCATCATTGTATCATTGTACCATTGCATCATTGTATCATTGTACCATTGTATCATTCCTTATTTCGTATATTTGGACTTATTTTAATGAACCATGAAGGAGTCTGCAATTCAATCTCTTTTACAGTTACTTGCCTTGATTGCTAATGTTGAAGAAGGCAAAATCAGCAGTAAAGCACATGAAATTATCAATAAGATCCTTAGCAGGACAGTGAAACCTGAAAGGCTGGATGAATACAATACCAGCTTTGAGGAGATGGTAGATCTGGCCCAGAAAATTGATGTTGTTAATAAGAGCGGGGCAGATGAATGGAAAAGAAGGGCATCACAGTCTGTAAAGGCACTTGTGATTTGTCAGAAGAGTAATGAAGTTTTACAACAGCATGAAAAGATACGGATCCTCAGCAGGATGATTGAGTTTGCAAATGAAGATGGGATAATAAGTGATAAAGAAACTGAATTTTTAGATACTGTCAGGGAGGCATTTTACATTGATCCGGAAGAATACGAAGACATAAAATCCTTTATTGTCAGTCCGTGGATACAAGGGATTCGAAAAGATAACCTTGTACTTATTGATAAAAATGAACAGGAAACAGAAGGATCTGAGAAACATTTATACTGGAAAAATCTAGAGGGACAGATTGTAGCCCTTTATATTGACAGCTGTAATTTGTTTATAGTCAAATACCTGGGAACAGAACTCCTTTACAGGAATGCGCTGGAAATGAAGCCTAACAGCATTGAATTCCTTGATAATGATTCATTTATCCGTGGCAATAAAATTGCTCCTATCTATTATAGTACACTCAATTCCAGGTTTTTCCAGGATAGCATCAAGAAAAATTTAAACTATGTCGCCAGGGGAGTGGAATATAAATTTCATAACAGCAATAATGGAGTGCAGGAGTTTAGTTTAGCATCTGAGGCTGGTGATCTCATTGGGATTATGGGTGGAAGTGGTGTGGGGAAATCTACTTTGATAAATGTTCTCAATGGAAGTGTAGAACCACAGAAGGGAGAGATCTTAATCAATGGATTCAATTTGCATTATTTCAGAGAAAAACTTGAAGGAATAATTGGATATATTCCCCAGGATGACTTATTGATTGATGATCTTACTGTATTTCAAAACTTATATTACAATGCTAAACTTTGTTTTAGTAACTATTCTGAGATTCAGATATTAAAGCTGGTTATTAAAGTTTTGAAAGACCTTTCTCTATATGAGATCAGGTATTTAAAAGTTGGAAATCCTCTTGAAAAATATATCAGCGGAGGACAGAGGAAAAGATTAAATATCGGGCTGGAACTCATGCGTGAACCCCTTATTCTGTTTGTAGATGAACCCACTTCAGGTCTTTCTTCAATGGATGCAGAGGCAGTGATGTTGTTGCTAAAAAAGCAAACCATTAATGGTAAGATAGTTCTGGTAAATATTCATCAACCTTCTTCGAACATCTATAAACTGTTCAATAAAATACTTGTGATGGATAAAGGGGGATATATAGTTTTCCAGGGAGATCCCCTCGATGCCCAGGTGTATTTCAGGACAGAGAATAATCAATTAAACCCTGATGACAGCCAATGTGAGACCTGTGGTAATGTAAACCCGGAACAGATACTTGAAATTGTAGAAACTAAATTTGTTAATGAATATGGGAGATTTCAGGATGTTAGAAGGTTTTCTCCCGGGGACTGGTCTGGGAAGTATAAACAAAACATAGAATCAAGGCTTAATTTTTCTGTAAGAAAGATATCCCTTCCACAAATAAATTTTAAGGTACCATCAAGGTGGAGGCAATTTTTAATATTTGCTATGCGTGATATCAGGGCAAAATTAGAAAACAAGCAGTACATGCTAATCACTTTTCTGGAATCTCCTTTGTTGGCCTTCATAATAGGATATTTTACTAAATTCTATGCTGGAACAGTTGACAATCCTGATGGATATATATTTAGCGGCAATGCGAATTTAGTATCCTACCTGTTTATGGCGGTCATAGTTGCAATGTTTCTTGGTATGATATTGAGTGCCGAAGAGATTATTAAAGATGCCTTAATCCTAAAAAGAGAGTCTTTTCTTCACCTTAGCAGGTTTGCTTATCTCAATTCCAAAATCACTATAGTTATGGGTATTTCTGCAATTCAAATGCTGTGTTTTGTTTTAATTGGAAACTATATGCTTGAAATTAAGGGAATGGATTTGAAATACTGGCTTATCTTGTTTTCAGCTGCAAGTATGGCCAATATGATAGGCCTTAATATTTCTTCTGCATTAAAAACTATAGCAAGCATTTACATTGTAATTCCCCTGATTCTTGTTCCCCAAATTTTGTTTAGTGGCACTGTTGTGCCTTTTGATAAACTCAGAACCCTGAAAAAGCACACTGAATTTGTTCCAATAATTGGTGACCTCATGATTTCAAGATGGACTTTTGAAGCATTGGCAGTGGAGCAATTCAAAAACAATCGCTTTCAGAGAAATTTTTTCTACCAGGAAGAAGCCATGAGCAGGGCTTTGTTCAAGACTTCATTCTTATTTCCAAGGATCCGTGGAGTATTAGATGAATCAGAAAAACTTACTTTACTGGATGAAAATTCAACCAAGCTTGAGTACAATATGTCTTTAGCACGAAATGAAATGAATAAATTGTCAGAGGAAACAGGTATTCCCCTGGGTAAATTAAAATGGGACCTGACTACTGAACAATTGGGCAGTGAATCAAACAAAATTATTCAATCCTATCTTGATACCTTAGAGTTTATTTTCAGGACTAATTATTTATCTGCCAGCAGTGAAAAGGACCATCTGATAGAAAAACTTCAGGCTGAATCAGGAGGTAAGAATGTATTACTCGACTTGCAAAATGACTATCATAACCAGAGTATTTCAGATCTTGTATTGAATAGAAGTCAATTGCAAAAAATTATTGAGTTCGATGGGTCATTTATTCAAAGGATGGATCCGATTTATGATAAACCATGCTCAAAGATTGGCAGGGCACATATGTATGCATCCATAAAACGATTGGGCCCTTATGAAATAGACACCTACTGGTTTAACCTGATGGTTTTGTGGATATTTTCATTTCTTGCATATATTGTGTTGTATTTTGACCTGCTGAAACGCACTGCCTCTGTAGTTTATGCATTTCAAATCAGGCGTTTTGACCGTTTGAGGCTAAAATTTAATGCAAGGCTTCGATAATAGTTCACCTGTTTTTCTCACTTCAAAATGCTCAATTTGTATACGTTTTTTGAGTTCTAATCTTAAGGTAGAGGATAGATAAGGTTCGTATCTGATACAACGCTGGAAGCTGAAAAAATCCCAACTGCTCTACCCTGGTTTGAGCCTGGAATATTTGCCGGCAATACATCAAAAATTCCGCCCTTCCATTCGGTTTCCATTAGCATAGATCTTAAAAAGTTCTGGTGTTTTGCTGAAACGGAGAATTTCTTTCGAAACACAACTGATCCTGCAGGGAAATAAACCTTCTCCTGGTCGGGTTTAAACATTTCATTAACATCAATAGTGTTCAGAGAATAATAATAACTCAAAGCCCTGGTCTCCTCTTTCAGGGACTCACTCACCAGGTGTGACCAGTCGTAATACACTTTTACAATGGAAGGATCATCTGAAGTCTGGTCCCCTAACAGGTAGAAATCCGGGTATTTTTGTGTTTCCCAGTAGATAAATGGCTTCAGTGGCTCTACCGGTGGCATATAGGCAGAATCTATAAACTCACGATTGTCCCAATTGATATATAGATAATAGGTTTGACCGGTAACTCCCTGTATGGTTGAGTCTGTATAATATGTTCCGGGATTTCCGGGATCTTCGAACAATAAAAATACATTGGTACCATCAGTAATTGCAACAATAGCCCCCTCAGCAGGTTCCGGTATTTTATTTAGTTCTGTTACAGGTTTTGAAAGAACAACCCTGTGAGGTTTTCGTTCATTACTTATCATTCCCTCAATGACCAGAAGAGGGAGATTCCTGGTATCAAGATCCCAGTCAATTTTCTCTTCACAGGAGAATAAAACCAGGAGGATAATTACTAATGCTATTAATTTTCTCATCAGAATCTAAAACTATAATTGAGTGATGGTACAAAATTGTAAAAATAGAGCTGGCTTGGAATAAGCACCGGGAGTTCATAATAATTACCCGGGACCAGCAGTGTTTCATATGGATTTTCCATTTTATTGAAATTGACGGCAATTGGATTGTGCCTGCCATACAGATTATAGACAGAAACAGAAAGATCATGTTTAAACCTACTGCCAATCTTACTCATATTCAGGCCTATACTAACATCCAGCCTGTGGTAAGGAGGCAGGCGATCATTATTTTTGTCTGTATAGATTGGAACGGAATGCCCCTGGTAATAGAAAAATGAACCTGGCGTAGTATATGCAGCCCCTGAAGTTAAGGTCCACATGGCTGCCAGGGTCCATCTTTTACCTGCCAGGTAAGATAGAAATGAGCTAAGTTCATGAGGCCGGTCATAAAATGCAGGGAAGTGTTGATTCTGATAAATTTCAGGAAATTGTTTTGTGGTTTTTGAAAAAGAGTAAGATAAGCTTCCTGTAAGTTTACCTGTTTCTTTTTCAATAAGAAATTCAATACCATAAGACCAGGCTTCACCAAATCTGAGCTCTCCTTCAACAAGTGGATTTAAAAGCATTTGTGCATGGTATTCATAATCAATCTGGTTTTCCATCTTTTTATAGTAAGCTTCTATTTTAAGTTTCAGAGGCTTAATGAAAATATTCCTGTTGTATCCCAGGCTTACTTGATTCGCTATTTGTGGTTGAATGTTGGGTCCGGAAGGTAGCCAGACATCGAGAGATGTAAAGGGACTTACAGAGTTGTTGATCTGGTGAATATTTTGAATATTCCTGGCATAAGCGGCGGTAAGGGAGCTGGTTTCTGAAAGGAGATAAGAAATTCCAAGCCTGGGCTCCGGGCTAAAATAATAGTTGTAAATTTTATTCTTGTCAAAATCAATTGAAGCCACCGGATTGTGCGAATCATCAAATACATATTCAGTGGTAGGTCCTATACTCTGCCATAGTGTTCCCCGAAAACCCAAATACAGATTAAATTTCTCCCCGAATTTCCTTTCATAATTGAAGTATATATTCCATTCCAGTGAGTTCTTAACAGGAACCCATGGAACATCTTCATTTTTTGAAATATCACCGAAAGTAAAATTCCCGGGATTTATTTCATAGAAACCCATATCCATTCCAAACCTTAAGGTATTGGAAGGATCCATATAAAAACTAAAATCTGTTTTTAAGCCTGCATTTCTGATAGTGGAATTCCATTTATCATTCCGGTTCACTGAAGTAAGCAGGGAATAATCGTATTTTCCGCTATAAAGGATTGTATTTAAGAATAAACGTTCACCGAATAAATGATTCCACCGGAATGAGCCTGAAGCATTTCCCCAGTTTATACCTGCAGCATCTGAGCCTCCATTCATAGTAGTGAAATCATCTTTGCCAAGGTACAGAGTAAGGTAAAACCTGTTGGAGGAATTTGTAATGAGATTGAATTTGGCATTAAAATCTGAAAAATATATGTTTTGTACCTGAGGAGAATATTGCTGAACAAACCATTTGAAGTATGATCTTCTTCCGGAAATAAAAAATGAGCTTTTGTCTTTGACTACAGGACCTTCCACCGAGAGTCTTGCAGATATCAATCCTACACCTCCACTAACCCCAATCTTTTTCATATTTCCATCCCGGGTACGGATATCAATCAAAGAAGAAAGTCGTCCCCCTTTCTGTGGTCCCATATTTCCTTTATATAGACGCACATCTTTAATAGCATCGGGAATGATATTGGAAAAAAACCCGAATAAATGAGCAGGATTGAAAATAGGAGCATCATCAATTAAGATTTGGTTTTGATCTTTATTTCCTCCTCTTACATAAAAAAAAGTGGAGCCGTCTCCAAAAAAGGTAATTCCAGGAAGAGACTCCAGCGACTTAATAACATCTACTTCACCGAGTAAAGCCGGTATTTTTTTCACCTGCTTTGGTTTCATGTTTGTCATACTCAGTTGTGCAAGATCTCCATATGCTCTTCCGGTACTACTTTTACTAATAACAACTTCTTGTATTTGAGTTTGATCCTGATCAATATCTACATTTACCATTTGATCTGAATCTAATTTGATGTCCAGCCTATAAGGTTCATAACCTATAAAAGAAAAAACTACCTGATATTTGCCTGAAGGTAATGTAAGGGAGTAGAAACCATATACATTAGAAACTGTTCCGGTAGTGGTGCTATCAACAAAAATAGTAGCTCCAATCAGGCTTTCACCTGAAGCATTATCGCGGATATAACCATTGATGCTAAATTTTGCCTCAGGTTTTTCTGTTTTTTTCTTGATTACAGGATGAAGGACAATCTCTCCTTCAACAAATGTATATTCAAGGTCAAGCCCATTCAATAAACGATGCAGAATGGACGATATACTTTCGTTTTGTGCCTGAAGGCTGATTTTCTTATTTGCAGGCACATATTTATTCCGGTAAGAGAAATGAAAACCTCCCAGTTCTTCAAGTGTTTTAAGGATCTTGCCAAGAGTCTCGTCCTGAAAACTCACTGTAATTTTTTTCTTCAGGATATCTTCTTGGGCAAAAGTATCCGGGACGGAGATAAAAAAGATTATCCAGATGAATGCAATTAGTCTCCTGGTTTTAGTCATAAACTTCAGAAACTATACAGTTTGGTTATTGGAATATGAGTATTAGGCATTATTTGACATTTATTATTTGAGATTTGTAATTTATTAGTGTCTTACACTCACCACTCACCACTTCTTCATTCATCTTTCCCTAATACAACACTTCCAGGTCCTTCGGACTCTGAAAGGTTTCCTGTCGCTATCTTCACTCATCACTCACGGCTCACCTCTTCTTTTTCTTATTTCTCCCCATCTCTCATTCTCTCTTTCTCTCCGTCGCTCCATCGCCTCCTCGCTCTTTTTAACATCCCGGGCCATCTATGTAAATCACAGATTCTTTTTCTTCTACCTCTAATCCAAGTGTTGCTTCCAGAATCCGCAATACCGCATCAAATGGCAATTGATCAAATGTTGAAGTCACCCTGCAGGGAATAAGATCCTCATTTAAGATAACTATTTCTTTGTAATAAACATTGCCCAGGGTATTAATGATAGTCCCAAATTCTTCATTTATGAATACTAATTTCCTTGTTTTCCATGAAAGGAAGTTTATATCTGTGTTCAATGAACCTGACACTTTCCCATCCTTTTTTGAATAGATCCCCTTATTTCCTGCTTCCAGGATAACTCTCTCATTTTCTTTCTGCAAAGACATTAAAGCAACTTTCCCGGTATTTACAACAACTTCAATATTCTCCAGGTGTTTATATGCATTTAGATTGAATGAAGTTCCAAGAACTTCTATAAGAACTTCGTTAGTATTAATACTGAAAGGCTTTTCAGGATCATGTGTAACTTCAAAGTAGGCTTCTCCTCTGAAAGAGATTTTTCTTTCATTTTTTGAGAATTTCCTGGGGTATACTATACTTGAATAGGCATTTAAGTTTACTATAGAGCTGTCTGGCAGGAGGATTTGTTCGGCGAGAGCTCCGGTGGTAAGTTCTATTGAGTTAAGATTCCGTATTAACTTAAGCCCAAAAAATACAACAAGAAATACTACAGCCGCAGCTGCTGCATAATTCATTCCCAAACTGTTCAAAAGAAATCGCGACTTGATTGAAGGTGGCATCCTATTGACTTCAAGACTATCCATGTGTGATTTCATGATGGCCCATTCTTTTTCCAGGTCAATCTTCCCTACCTGTTTTTCCAGTTCAACAGCACTGAGTACTTTTTTGTATTCCTTAAATAATTTACGGTTTTCTTCAGAAGCTGACATCCATTGATCAAGTATGTTGATTTCCTTCTCAGTAGCTTCTTTTGCAAGGACTTTTGCAATCAGAACATGATAATCAATATTTTTTTTCTTGGGGCTCATACTTATTGCTTCATAAGTTTCACACATGAAAAGGGTATAACCCTATATTAATTTGAAAAAAAAGTGATCCATAATAAAACTATTAATTCAAGATAGACACTAAGCTTCTCCCTGAGGATTTTTAATGCAGATGAAATCTGAGCTTCCACAGTTTTTTGCGAAATTTCAAGTTTCTCCGCAATCTCCTTGTATTTAAATCCCTCAAACCGATTCATTAAAAAAATCATTTTTGTTCGTTCAGGAAGGGAATTAATGACCTTATGAATCTGATCCTGAAGCTCTTTTCCTTCAAGCTCGGCAGATGCATCATAGGATGATTGTTCATAGTATTCTGGCCTTAATTCCTCTACTCCTTTAAACTTTTTATGATCTCTGATATAATTCAAACTCCGGTTGTATACGGAGCTAAACAGATATGTTTTAAGGGATTTATTTAAGTCAAGTTCGTTCCGTTTGGACCAGACATTTACGAATACATCATGAACAATCTCTTTGGCTGTATCCATGTCTTTAATGTATTTCATTCCAAACAGACACAGGGGAGAAAAATATTCACGAAAAAGATATTCAAATGAAACCTCATTCAGCTTTTTATTGCTTATATTTTTTCTTTCTCCCAATTTGATATAGGTTTCTTGTTACAATGATCAAAAATAGGAAATTTTATTCGTGAAATTCAAATTTTAAAAATGCAGTGAACCGGAGCTCAACATAGTTAATTAAATTCACTTTTTCATCACTTCTGTCTTGTGTGATTATAATACTGCTTTTAATACGTTGATAATACATACAAACCCCAAATAGCATGAAAAGCTCATCTTGATGATGGGTGTAAAACCAAGAACGTTTGAGTACCGCATTCCTGACTAAATTGCTGGAAAATAGCATCTCTTTAATTGGATTTCCAGGTTGTGCAATACTAATCGATACAGGATTATAAGCTGCAATTATTTAGACAGAGAGTAAATAAGGCATTCATTCGTCAAAAAATCAATTTTTAAAGGAACAAATCCATTTCTTAACACATTAACAAACAGTAGACCTTTAAAAGTTCTATTAATTAAAGATCCGATATTTCAGGGTATTAAGAGAAATTCTATTAAACAATCAACTTATGCAACAATTCTACAGGCGAATATTCTTAAGTGTCAGCTTGTTGTCAATTATTGGAATTTTAAATGCCCAGGAAAGGGTCATTAATTTAGATAAGTTAATTCACGGCACCCGCGATTATGTTGCAAGAGATGAAATAAATTTGTTACCAGGTTTTTCATACACAGCCAGTCCTGGAAATCATTTTACAGCCCAAACAGATCCTTCAATTTTATTGCCAACAGTTTATATACCGTTAGACGATTTACCTGACCCGGATACCAGAGAAATAAACACATCATTGCCAGTTGGGGTAATAGCTGGAAATGCTAGCGTATCACCAACAGGAGCAGCTACATATCAAATTCCGATATATGCACCATCTGGGACAAATGGATTACAACCAAATATTTCTATTGTATATAGCAGTCAATCTGGTAATGGGCTTCTTGGAATGGGCTGGAACCTGGCTGGAATTTCGACCATTACCAGAGTTCCAAAAACAATTTATCATGATGGACAAATAAAGGAGGTGAACTTTGATGATGATTGTTTTGTTCTTGATGGAAACAGACTAATGACTGTTTCGGGAGTTTATGGGGTGATCGGCACAGTATACCATACAGAATTAGAAACCTTTAATCAAGTAACCCAAAAGGACTATCTGGGTCTTGGACATCCATGGTTTGAGGTTGAGACAAAAGAGGGTTACACAATTCAGTATGGAAATTCTAATGACTCCAGAATAGAAGCACAGGGCAAATCAGATATTTTAGTTTGGAACATAAGCTCGATAACTGACCTATTTGGTAATACAATGAATTTCTACTATGGTGAAGATAATGCAAATGGTGAATACTGGATTAATAAAATTGAATATGCTGATGCTGGAACCTCACCATCCAATTTTATTAAGTTCTATTATGAGGAAAGAGATGATAAATCAAAAGCATATATTGAGGGTTCATATGTACAACAGAATAAAATCTTATATAAAATACAAAGTTTTGCAGAAGGTACATTAGCACATACTTATGAGTTCATTTACACTTTTGATGATTTATACTCAAAACTAGTTGAAGTTAAGGAATATGGTTCTGACAAGAGTGAACTTAATTCGACGATTTTTCAGTATGGAGAAAAAGGAGAAGAATTGACATTTGATTCGGATGATGTTTCACAGGGACAAGCTACGAACTTTTTCTCTGCTGATTTTAATGGGGACGGATATACTGATCTATTAGCTGCAAATTTTGATTATAATCAGGGTGTAAAGTATTATACTGATTGTGTAATGTACCTAAATAATAAAATCGGAGGATTTACCAACTCGTGTGAAATATATTTTATTGGTGATGTTGAGATACTCTCAAGATCATTTCAGCTTTCTGGCGGTCACCTAAATTTCTATCCTTCAGACTTCGATGGGGATGGCATGGATGATTTTATGATTGTAATAACAGAATGGGATGGAACATATAGGAGAGTCGTTGAGTACATTGTCTATTATTCTAATGGCCAAAATTTTACTGATTGGAGTTATCCATTTTATGAGGATTATAATATTGTTTATCAAGGAAACAACAACCTTAACCTAGCGTATCTTGGCGATTTCAATGGAGATCGTAGAACAGAATTCCTTACAATTTTTAGTAATGATGGAGAAACCTATCAAAGTTTTATCCATAACCCAATTACAGATGTTGATGAACGAATCAAAATGATCCAAGGGATAGAGCAACTTGCAAGCTTGAATAACAAAATTGTTATTATGGATTTTAATGGAGATGGAAAAGATGATTTAGCAAATTTAAAAAGCGAAACTAATATTTATACTTTTTCTCCTGGCCAGCAATTTTATCTAGCTAATGCATCTTTACTACTTGAAAATTCTGAATACCCAACCAAAGATCATGACTTTTTCCCAGGTGATTTCAATGGTGATATGAAGGCGGATATTCTTACTCGTTCAGAAACTGGTAGCTGGGAAGTAGGTTATTCCACTGGCATAGGATATTTTATACAACCATTTCAATTCTATGACTATCCAAATCTTAATCAGGATTTCATATTTACTTGTGATTTTAATGAGGATGGTATAACAGATATATAGCTCATAATTATAATTATTACGTCGGCGGTGTTGCCTCAACCTCAAAGACAGATGTATATTATTCCTCAACCATAGATTTTGTGATTAGTAATAATGATGTAGATAAAATTACCTCACCATCATATACACCAGGTGATTATAATGGGGATGGTAAAATGGACTTATTAGGACAAAACGCATATTATGATCCTGTAGATCTTATAAGTTTCAACTCAAACGATAGAAGTAATTTTATAACAAAAACCGCGAATGGTCACAACCAACAAATAAGGTTTGTTTATGTACCTATAACAAATAGCTATGTTTATGATAAAGGTTCAGGAAGCAGCTATCCACTAATGGATTTTCAGGGACCTTTGTATGTTGTAAGTAGACGGGATGTTCCCAATGGAGTTGAAGGTGTTTCGACAACATTTCACAGTTATAAAGGAGCAAAGATTCATAAGCAAGGTAAAGGATTCTTAGGATTTGCTGAAGTAACAGTTTCGAACTTAACAACAGAAAGGAAGAAGACTATTAAGTATGAGATAGATGAAACATATTATTTCCCAATGCTGAAAGAAAGTATTAGTAGTACTCTAAGTGGAGACTCTATTTCAAAGCTGATAAACCACTCTTTCACTTTCAATCAGAATATTGATAATAATAAGATTTTCTTTCCATATGTGAGCCAATCAGAAAGTACAAATTATTTAAAGAATGTAACAGCAACTACAACAAGTACTATTAATGAATATGGTAATTTGACTAACAGCTCAATAGATTATGATGGAAATGGGGACATTGTTACAGTCAATGATTATATCAAGATTGATAATATATGGTGTGAATCAAAACTTCATGAATCTTCTGTAACAAAAACCATATCTGGACAACCACCAGATACTCGTATTACTTCATATGATTATTATCCCACTGGGGCATTGTATTATGAGGCTAAAGACCTAGATAAACCAAAATATGTTCTAACATATTTTGGATATAATTCCAAAGGAAATAATATTGGAATTACCATTGCCCCGGCAGGTTTGACTTCACGTACTTATTCGATGGCCTATGATGGCAAAGGAAGATTTCTTGAGGAAAAGACTAATCCTTTGGGTCATAAATCTTTCTATGCTTATGAATCTATATTTGGGAATGTGGTTAATGAAACTGCAATTAATGGTCTTCAATCTTCCTATCATTATGATGGTTTCGGCAGGTTAACCCAAACCATTACGCCACAAGGTCATATTATCACCACAGAAAAAGAATTTTATACATCTCCATCGCTTCCTTATTCATTATTTCGCACAATTACTCAAGCACCAGGGATTCCTGAATCAACAATCTATTATGATGGGCTAGGCAGGGAGATTAGAAGCACAACTGATGGACCAGATGGATTGATATCTGTTGATACCAAATACAATGATAAAGGACAATTATGGAAAATATCTAATCCTTATTACTATCAGCAAACACCAACAAACTGGACAGAATATTTTTATACTGCCAGGGGACGAATTGAAAAAAAACAATATGGCTTACTTGAAACAAACTATGAATATGGCCAAAGTACTACAATTACTAATCCGGAAGGTCAGACTACAGAAAAGACCTTTAATGGGCTTGGTAATTTAGTGTCAGTAATTGATAACAACAACCAGGAAATAGAGTATGACTATTATAGTGATGGTCAGACACATAGCATATTAACTATGGGAAGTGTTGTATCGATGGTATACGATGATTATGGTTATCAGACCCATCTTACTGATCCAAATGCAGGGACTACGGAATATTTGTATAATGCTTATGGTGAACTTGAGTGGCAGAAAGATGCTCAGGGTTATGAATATACAATGACATATGATCGGCTTGGTCGAATTACATCGAAAACTGATCCTGAAGAAGGTGTATATACTTATACTTATTGCACTGAAGGAGGAGGTATTGGACAACTAGCTTCAGTTTCCGGACCAAATTATATAAGTAAGGAATTCAGCTACGATATATATGGAAGAGTTGTTGAAGTTACAGAAAGTATTCAAGCGCAAGACTTCATTACCAGTTATGAGTATGATCAGTATGGGAATAATACAAGAACTGCTTATCCATCAGGTTTTTCTATAACCAGCGAATATGACCAGAATGGTTATTTATCTGAAGTTAAACGAGGAGATAATGGAAATTCAATTTGGAAAGCAGAATACATTAATCCTTTTGGGCAGGCAGAGCAATATTGGACAGGTAATATGGTTTTTTCAAATATATCTTATGATGACACATATGGTTTCTTAGAAGAAATTCACACAGATGGTTTAAATGATACAGAGTACGATTTTGATATTTATTCAGGGAATTTAAACTATCGAAAAGAGTTGGTCAGAATTCTTACAGAAACTTTTACCTACGACAACCTTAACAGGTTGAGAACAACCTCCATTAATGGCCAGCCGGGAATAACAATTGATTATGAAGGCAACGGTAATATCTCATTTAAGACCGATGCTGGTAATTATGAATATCATGATATCAAGAAACATGCAGTAGAGGAAATTACAAACAACCCTGAAACAATAAGTGAATTACCACAAAACATTCTATATACACCTTTTAATAAGATAAAGTATATCTCAGAAAATGGCAATGATCAAGAAATGTATTTTGATTATGGTCCAAATTACGATCGAAAGAAAGTTCAATATAAAGAAAATACCAGTCTTATATCAACAAAGTATTATTTAGGAAATTATGAAAAGAAGATTTCCGGGAGTAATACACAGGAAATACATTATATCGCAGGAGGAGACGGCCTGGCTGCAATGTATGTAATTGAGAACGGAGCAGGTACAATGCACTATGTTTTTAAAGACCACCTTGGATCCCCAACAGCCATACTTAATGAGACTACTATGTTTGTTGATTTTTATAGCTATGATGCATGGGGAAGAAGGCGTAATCCGGATAATTGGACATATGATAATATTCCAGCAGCCTTCTTAGATTTTGATCGAGGCTTTACAGGTCACGAACATATGGATGAGTTTGGACTCATCAATATGAATGGTAGGGTATATGATCCTGTACTGGGTCGTTTCCTAAGTCCTGATAACTACCTATCAATACCCGATTTTACACAAAGCTTCAATAGGTATTCATATGTCTTGAATAATCCTCTTATCTTTACAGACCCCGATGGTGAATTTCCCTGGCTATTTGCAGGATTATTTACAGCATTTACTTATTTCAATAATGCTTATAAAAACCGGGATGAAGAAACTGGTAAGTGGGCTTGGGACTTTGATTGGTTTGGAAAAGGGAATAGCACGCAATTAATACTCGGAGGCAGCACAAATTCTGATTTTTCTAATGTTAATATTTATGGAGGTATGGGGGATATGACTTATACCCCAATAATATCGTATAACTCAGATCAAGGAGTTGGTTTTGGTTATACTGATCAGCAAGGGAGTAACTTTTATTACCCTTCTTATAACTGTTCTGCTCCAAGACAAAATACTCTTAGGGGAATTGAGAGTTCCAGAAATCAGTACATGAAAGACGTGCACAATATCAGTTCAAATAGGTTGTTTGGACAATCCTTTGATTTTACATTTGCTACCCCAGGTGGTGGTTATAATTATGAGACAGGTGTGTTTTTGGGAGACAATGGTAATTCTTTACAAAGTTTCATAACACATGGTATTGCATTTGGAGTTGAGGCTTCAGTAGCATGGAATTTAATTATTAT
>JAUVKW010000199.1 GCA_030596025.1 Bacteroidota bacterium
AATAATTATAATTGAATCTAAGTCTGTATCAGAATATATGCGCCAGTTAAAAGAGATAGGAGAAAATATGCAGGAATACCAAACCATATATGGATACTCTGCGGGAGTTACAGAAGACAGATTTCCCTTGTATGAATATCCTGCCTATAACTATAAAACCACCAGGGAAATAACGAACCTGAAGATCTAGTGTCGTGTTTAGTACAATACTAGTGTCAATCGAATATGGTATTTCGGGTCTGTCCTGTTTTCTGAACAAATCTCGATGCAATAATCTTAATTGGCACATAGTCTGTCTTTTAATACTAAATTGTATTGATTATTGGGTGTCTCGCCTAATTATAAAACTAATCAAGGCAAAAATGAGAAGCCCATTTATTCATTCATTTACTTATGTTCATTTCTTTTGCACGAGCAAAAGAAACGAACCAAAGAAAACTCGCCGGCTGCAGTCCTCGGCCACCCACTTTGGGCTCGATTGCTCAACCAAAAGAACTCGTACATAAGATAGTGGTTAAAGCAGTTGATTAAGGATTTTATTAAGCTAATTGAATAATCAAGGTCGGGAAAACTCATACAGCTTTTGGTTGCATTAAGCAATCTTCACCCAGTGGGTCCCGGCCTGCGGACTGATGCCGGTTGTGAAGATAGTGGTATTAACCCAGTATGGGTTAAATATTAATAGCCCCGGGTAAGCCCACTATTTGATGTAGCTATAATACAGCTATCGCTTAAGTTTATTTACTTTAGGTTTCCTGAAAAATTACAGCTTCAGTGGGCGCCACCCGGGGTTAGGTTCGACCCACAGATCAAAGGTCCGGCAACAAGGTTTAATAAAGGTAAATGGCTATACCGGACCGCAATGAATGCCCGTATTTTTTATACCAAATATAGTTTCATGATTTTAATACAAACCCAACATATCTAAGATTGACTAATTGTGACAAGGTCTCTTAGACAAAAAAATGTGACTGCTATTTGCAAATTATTCATTTGGGTGTCTTTTTCGGAAAACAGGAAAAATATTAGTGCCAGGCTTCAGCGTACCTGAAACTATAATATAAAACTAATTCAATGCTGACTTATCAAATATGGCATTCCCCACAAAGGGTAAGTGCCCCAATATCTGCAGGTTCCTTATTTTGAGCTCAGCTTATTCGGTTTAAACAAAATGTTTGGAGAGCCCGGTAGTTTTTCTGAAACGTAATCCATTGAAATCAGTTTGGTAATTACCTCTTCTGAATCAGTCTCAACAATAAGAACAGGATGATGCTTCTCAATAAGTCTCTGCATACCTGCAAGAACAAAGGATTCGTGTCCTTCCACATCAATCTTGACAAGTGAGACAGCTTGATTTATGTTTAGCGAATCAAGCGATAGTGTAAGTACTGTTAATAAATTCTCTGATGATGATGATAGACAGGCCTCATAGTAATTTGTCAGTCCATTGGAAAATTTCGGCATGGACATACCTGCAACATCTAATTTGTCGGAAACAGCAGCATTTATCAGCGACACATTGGAATGTATAAATAGCTCAACATTTGCTGACAATAAAGAAAATGTGGTTGGTACAGGTTCGAAGGCAATTACACGACCCTTCGCCCCAACCAATTCAGAAAATCGCTTTGTATAGTGACCAATATTAGCACCTATATCGATGACCCAATCTCCGGGAGATATAAAGTTATGTAGTATACTGTACTCAGGCTCATCTGTCTGAAAAGTACCTTTGCTGATCTGTCTTCTGAAAAGAATACGTTTTAGTCCGGCTTGCCATCGATATGGCAAGCGAGCTGCGATCTGTTTAAGCATTTTATTCTTTAAGATGAGCAGGTACTTCTCCTGTCAGGGTAGCTAAAAAGCTCACAATTTCTTCAGCTTCTTCATCAGACAAATCTTTATTTAACTCAAGCTTTGCCATAATGAGCACCGATTCTTTCAGGTCATCAATACTTCCATCGTGGAAATAGGGGTATGTTTTATCAATATTCCTGAGTGAAGGAACTTTAAACACATACTTGTCAGATTCCTTTTGTGTGACATCAAACCGGCCATTATCAATTGCTTTACTTTTTGTATGATCCCAATAGTTGCCAAAAAGACCAAATTTCTGAAACATATTACCTCCTAAGGCATTGCCCAAATGACAGGTAGTACAGCCGCTATTAATGAATGTTTGTAATCCTTCTGTTTCATTCTCAGTCAGAGCAGAAACATTGCCACCCAGGTAATCGTCAAATCTTGCCGGAGTGATTAACTCTCTTTCAAATACTCCAATTGCTTTTTGAATATTAGGGTAAGTTATCGGATCAGCTTCATCAGGGAAAGCCTGTGCAAATAAAGTTTTGTATTCATCAATTTCAGAAAGGCGATCAATAAGAAATTGCTTGCTGGGGATAGCCATCTCAACTGGATTGAGGATGGGGCCACCTGCCTGATCTTCAATAGTTGCATCTCTCCCATCCCAAAACTGTGAGCTATGCAAAGCTGCATTCAGGACTGTTGGAGAGTTTCTGGTACCCAATTCTCCATTATTACCAGGCGAAGTGGGTAAATTATCAACACCATAAGTTTCAAGGTTATGGCAAGTATTGCAACTTTGAGTATTATCTTTTGATAAGCGGACATCAAAATATAATGTTTTCCCAAGAAGAACTTTTTCTTCTGTTGAAATATTTTCATCACTTAAAGCAACTGCAGGTAATGATCCGAAAAAAGCCTTGGCCTTTTCCATTAAGGGATCGACAGTTTCTTGCTTTTCAGCAGAATCCATTTTTTCAGTTTTTTTTGAACCTGGTGTGCATCCAAAGAATAATATCAATACAATTGCACCAGCAATAATTTTAGTCATAATTACAGGTTTTTTAAGTTTTTTCAATATTCTTTAAAAATAAAGAATTTTTTAATACCAAAATTATATTTTTATGCTCTTATAATTTGTAAAGAGCATGGAAATACTAAACAATTCAAGATTGCTGAAAATTCTGTTCTGGCTTTGGCTTGCCTTGATCTTTATTGTGTCTTCTATTCCTTATCTTTCGGTTCCTGGTTTCAAATTTGAGATTATCCTTTTTCGATCAGATTATATCTTACACTGGTTTCAATATACCGTTTTGATTAGCCTGTTTGTTGTCTGGCGCAGTAAAATTAAGTCTGAATTCAATAGGAAAATTGGTTTCAGTGCCCTTTTACTGGGTATCATTCTTGCCAGCATTGATGAAACACACCAGATATTTATTCCGGGAAGGCATTTTAACCCTATAGATATGGTTTATAATTATTTTGGAGTATTTACCGGTATTTTTATAGCTTTTCTCCGGATTCGAAAACAAAAAAAAGTTGCTGAAAAATCAACTTCTTGAATTAAATCTTTCCTTAAAAGAGGCAGGTTTTTCTTCTCCGGGCTGAAACAGGGACATAAGAACCCGAATGCGGATTAATCCTGAAAGCATGGCAACAATCATTGAAACAGTCATTACTATAAAGATTCTCAACAGGTATGAAAAATCCATTTGGGTTGAAATCCATGCAAAAACAACAACAAATAGAGTAAACAGGAAAAGTTTCAATAATACTTTTTGATAATTCCCAAATTTGAATAATCTAAAAACCAGAACTGATTGTATGACCACAACCAGCATCTGTGTAAGCAGACTTGCCGAAGCTGAACCAAGGGCATGGTATTTTGGAATGAGAAAAATATTAAGAACTACATTTAACACCAGGCCTGAAACTGCTGTAATATTAAGGGCAGACAGGTGCCCTCCGGCAGTCAGCAATGTTCCTGAGATATAAGTAATGGAAACAAAAATATGAGCAAACATTAAAACAGCTAAAATTTTTGATGACTCAGCTGTGTGCTCATTATACAGGATCTCCATAAATTCAAGCCTGTAAAAAACCAGGCTAACTGAAACTATCAAAACCGGAATCATCAAAAGCAGGAATGAAAAAACACTCAGCTCCTCTACTGGCTCTCCTTTCTTTATCATTCTTGAAAACATTGGTAGCAGAAGGGTTGCAAAAAGAAAAGCAAACATGGTAAAGGCATCAAGTATCCTGAAGGCCTGGGCATAAATCCCCGCCTGAACTGCTCCATCAGGAAGCATACGCTCAAGCATTACCGAATCAACCCTGTAGTATATAGACATAAGAATTGTAAGAAGAGCAAAGGGATAACTCTTTCTCATGATCCTTCTAATGAAAACGAGATTCAGCCTGGGTTTAATAAAATTAGCTTTTCGCAGTACAATTACAAATGCCACAAAAACAGCAAGAAGATAAGCCACAGTCTGCGCATAAATAAACCATTCTATTTTGAATTCCCCTCCTAAAATACCAGTCCATAATAGAATTGCACACAACAGGATCATAACAACACGATCCAGAACCGATAGAAAACTGTCGGTTTTGAACATTTGCAATCCACTTATATTGGACCTCAGGTACATTAGAAAAGAAGCAAGGAACTGGTTAAAGATAAGTGGCAATAAAAGACTCATCTGCACTTTTTCATAACCAATAATCATTGCCACCAGGAAAGACACAATTCCATAAATTACAGCCAGAAAAAGTTTAAGGCCTACAATGTTTGAGAAATATCCGGGAAGTACTTTGGGGTGCCTGGATATTTCACGATTATTGAAGTTGGTAATTCCAAAATCAAGAAGAATGTTAAGCAGTAAAGAAAAATTGAAAAGAGAAAAATAGAGTCCATACTCCCCGGCACCAACAACATTCTGTACTGTGCGGTCTATCCCAAAAACCCAGAACGGCTTAATCAGGATATTAAGCGAAAGTAATAAGATAAGATTTGTTACAAATTTTTTCTTCAAACTGTTACTTGTGTTCTTTCTCCAAATTAATAGTATACCAATAATAAACGCTTGATATTAAAAAAAATTTCCTCAAACCCTGTGTTTT
>JAUVKW010000106.1 GCA_030596025.1 Bacteroidota bacterium
TATTCCATTATTCCAATATTCCATCATTATTCCCTGCTCTTTTTATGATATAGATCCTTTATCCATATTCTACCCTTTATCTTCCCCGATAACCGTTACCACCAGTTTCCTTGATCCTCCATGGTTTCTAAATTCGCAAAGGTATAAACCCTGCCATGTTCCAAGATTGAGTCTTCCATTATGAATAGGAATACTTACGGAAGATCCAATTAAAGATGATTTCAAATGTGCAGGCATATCATCTGAGCCTTCAAAAATATGGCTGTAAACAGGGTCATTCTCAGGTACAAGTTTGTTCATAAAAGATTCAAAATCATCACGAACTGAAGGATCTGCATTTTCATTCAGGCTTAAACCTGCTGATGTGTGCTTTATAAACACATGCATAAGCCCGGTCATAGGCAAATCCCCAATTTCACTTAATAAATGATTCGTTATAATATGATATCCACGCGGGAAAGATGGAAGGGATAATTCATATTGTTGGATCATCGAAGATAAATTTAAAATTTATGAGTAAAGTTAAGGGAATATATGGAAGAATGTCCCGAAAATCTTTCCCGCTTTACGGGATTAGATTTTCGAGGATCCTCGAAAAATTACAAAAATCAAAGATTTTTTATTTTTCGGGAGAATATTGGATGAAAGAAAGAATGGGAAGATGTGCCGAAGGTATGCCTTTAGCTAGAAGATAATATGCAAATTATAGCTAATACATAAAATTACTAATGTAGACATATGGAAAAAATTTAGCAGGAAAAGCATCATTTAACAATTTTCGTCAAAAAAAATAGTTTATTTTGGTATTGAGATAAGTTTCCGGTATGATTCGTATTTACAATATCCTTTTACTCCTTGTTTTTGGCCTGACTTTCCAAATAGTTTCAGGCCAGGAACAAATTCATATTAGTGGAAAGGTAACTGATTCTGAGGGATTGGCTTTGAACCTGGTTCATATAAGTATTCCGGGAACTCCTTATGGGACAATTAGCGGGAAAGATGGTTCTTATCTCTTAAAATTGGCCTACCAGAATCCAGTGAAACTTTCATTTTCTTCGCTGGGTTTCCAAACCAAACTAATTACCCGGCAGGCCTCTCCTGGTGAGAATATGACCATAAATGTCATTTTATTGGAAAGTCCCGAACAATTAGAAGAAGTACAAATCAGGGAATCCCGAATTGAAGACCAGGGATTCACAAGGTTGAATATGCGTGAGGTAAAGATACTGCCCAGCATTTCCGGAGATATTGAATCATATATCAAAACCCTTCCCGGTGTTAGCAGCTCCAATGAATTAAGTTCACAATATTCAGTCAGGGGAGGAAATTTCGATGAGAACCTGATATACATAAATGACATAGAAGTATACAGGCCATTTTTAATCAGGGCAGGCAAACAAGAAGGTTTGAGTGTTATAAATTCAGACCTTGTGTCTTCAGTCCAATTTTCTGCCGGAGGGTTTAATGCTTCTTATGGAGATAAAATGGCTTCCGCCCTGGATATTCATTACAGGAAACCTGAAAAAATTGGAGGTGGATTTGAACTTGGACTTCTTGGGGCAAGTGCATTTTTTGAAGGTATTTCTCAAAATAGCAGACTCAGTTGGATAGTTGGGCTCAGGTATAAAAGCAATCAATATATGTTGAATACTCTTGATGTTACCGGGGATTACAAACCCAGGTTTGCTGACCTGCAATCGTATTTAAGTTATACACTTTCTGATAAACTGAGTTTAGATTTCCTCGGAAATATCGCATTAAATCACTACAACTTTATCCCTGAAAGCAGACAGACATCCTTTGGCACCCTGGTTAACTCGGTTCAGTTGAATATTCTGTTCAATGGTCAGGAATTAGATAAGTTCAACACTTTTCTGGGGGCTTTTTCAGTAAACTATCGCCCTACTGAAAAACTTATGCTGAAGTTTATTGCCAGTGCATATAGCACTTTTGAATATGAAAATTACGATATCGAAGGCTATTATTCTTTAAACGAACTTGACAAGGAACTGGGATCAGAAAACCTGGGTGATAGCATAATGAATATTGGTATAGGCAGGTTTATTGATCATGCAAGGAATTCCTTCCAGGCATATGTAATGGCAATACATCATAAAGGAAACATGCAGTTTAACAATTCAAATCTTAGTTGGGGAATAAAACTTCAGAATGAAAGAATTTTTGACAGGATGAATGAATGGAAAATGGTTGATTCAGCCGGATATTCAATCCCATATACAGGTCAAACAGTAAATCTCAGAGAAATAACAAATATTGATAATGAGCTCAATACCATCAGAACTTCAGGTCATTTACTATATAAAAGAAACTTTAAATTACCACATTCATCTATTGAAACTGAAGCAGGTATAAGGGGGCATTATTGGAGTTTCAATAATCAGTTTCTTATTAGCCCCAGGATCTCCATAATGCTGAACCCTGAATGGGAAAAGCAAGTAAAATTCAGGTTTGCAACAGGAATTTATTTTCAACCGGCCTTTTACAAAGAAATCAGAGATGAGAATGGATGGATCAATAATAACATAAAAGCACAGAGGTCTATTCATTTTCTGGCAGGAGGCATATTGGATTTCAGGGCAGGAAACCGTCCCTTTAGATTTAGCACCGATATTTATTACAAGGACTTAAAATTTCTTATTCCATATAAAGTTGACAATGTCCGCATCATTTATTCAGGAGAAAACAATGCAAAAGGATATGCTGCCGGCCTTGAGTTTAAAATCAATGGAGAATTTGTGAAAGGTGTGGATTCCTGGGCCAGCCTTTCTCTGATGCAAACCAGGGAAAAACTCACAGATGATTCAGGCAGTGGAAAGTATTATCCCCGGCCTACAGATCAACTTATAAACTTCAGTATATTTTTTCAGGACTATTTCCCTTCAAACCCTACATTCAAAGTATATCTTGCTTTACACATCGGTTCAGGATTACCGGTTACAGCCCCGGGATCTGTAAATGGAGAAGACTATTTTCGCATGCCTCCATATAGGAGAGTTGACCTTGGGTTTTCAAAAATCTTAAAAGACAAAGATTCTACCGTTGGGGGAAGAGGAATTTTTCAGTATTTTAGCACTGCATGGATCAGCCTGGAGGTATTTAATTTATTGGATATCAATAATACAATTTCGTATACCTGGATCACGACTGTTAATAATTTAAGTGGTCAGGTAGGAGAATTCGCTGTACCAAATTATCTTACATCCCGTCGCATTAACCTGAAACTAACCGGGAATTTCTAACAAGCTACCCGGAATATAAAAATCATCCCTTTTTCTTCTTAAAAGCAGACTTGCTCTTTCTTTTTCTTTTTTAACAATGGATGAATAAGAACCAAATAGTAACCATCATACCTCCAACCACCCCGTCTCTCGAATACTCGAGCCACCCGTTACTCAGACTGCTTAGGCAGTCTTCGTGCTGTTTTACTGCGTAAAACGGTCTTGAAGAAGAAAAAGGAGGGGAATTTAGTAGTATTTTTATGATTAACATATTCGTAAGGGAGATTCACTGACAGTATAATTACCTGTCTGACAGCATAATAAAATCAGTTATGTTTAAAGGAATACCCCGATAATGTCCTGAAATATCAAAAATCGGAGTAATAATAAAACATTATGGACTAAAGTCCGGCATATATGTATTTTGCTTAACCCCAGCCTTAAGGCTGGGGTTAGTTAACAAGCAGTTAAATTGGGCTTTAGCCCAACACTTTTTTCTCAGACAAAAAAAGCAAAACCCTTAATTTTTTTACTCTACTCTTGAAAGTATTTCATCCAAAGGTTTCCTCTCTCTCTCCTTTAGTTCCCTTTCTCTAAGATCCGCAGGTAACTGATCTGCTTCTCCCTGGTATCCAATCACAAACATAGCAACCGTTTCGTATTCATCCGGAATGTCCAGAAGTTCTTTTGCTTTTTTCTTTGTTTTTGTAAAAACAAATTCTTTTTTTGTAGTAGAATCAAACATAATCAATAATTAAACAATAAATCCATGAATACACAAGATTTCATAAAACGTGAAGAAAAATATGGTGCCCATAATTACCATCCATTACCAGTAGTACTTGAAAAGGGAAAAGGAATATATGTATGGGATGTTGAGGGAAAAAAATATTTTGATTTCCTGTCTGCATATTCTGCAGTAAACCAGGGACATTGTCATCCAAAAATTATTGCTGCTATGCAAGATCAGGCTAATCAGCTTACTCTTACTTCCAGGGCGTTTTATGCAAGCGCACTTGGTGAATACGAAGAATATCTTTGCAAATATTTTGGTTATGACAAGGTCCTACCTATGAATACCGGTGCTGAAGGCGATGAAACAGCTATAAAACTTTGCCGCAAGTGGGCATACACAAAAAAGGGAGTTCCGGAAAACCAGGCAAAGATAATTGTATGTGCAGAAAACTTTCATGGTCGTACCATTACAATTATTTCAATGTCTACAGATCCTGTTGCAAAAAAAGATTTTGGACCCTATACACCCGGATTTATAACCATTCCTTATAACGATCTGGATGCACTGGAGAAGGAACTGGAAGATTCGAATGTGGCAGGATTCCTGGTTGAGCCTATACAGGGAGAAGCAGGAGTTTTTGTTCCCGATGAAGGTTACCTGAAAAAGGCATATGATTTGTGTAAAGCAAAAAACGTACTCTTTATTGCTGATGAAGTTCAAACGGGCATTGCGCGTACAGGGAAACTTCTTGCCAGCGATCATGAAGGAGTTCATCCCGATATACTCATTCTTGGCAAGGCTCTTTCAGGAGGGGCATATCCTGTATCGGCTGTTCTGGCTAACGATGAAATCATGCTTTGCATTAAGCCAGGTGAACATGGATCAACATTTGGGGGCAATCCTGTTGCCGCAAAAGTCGCTATTGCCGCACTTGAAGTGGTAAAAGAAGAGAAACTTGCTGAAAATGCAGAAAAACTGGGAAAAATCTTCCGTAAGAAATTGTCAGATATCAAATCAGATATGATTGGTATTGTGCGCGGAAAAGGTTTGTTAAATGCCGTTGTTGTTACACCTAAAAATGGGAAGACAGCCTGGGATGTATGTGTGGCAATGAAAGAAAATGGATTAATTGCCAAACCTACACATGATCATATTATTCGTTTTGCCCCTCCCCTGGTAATTACTGAGAATGAGCAATATGAAGCAATTGAAATTATTAAGAAAACATTTAAGGAATTTGAATAACATGAAAAAAAAACTGAGCGTATTTTTACTACTTGCATTTTTTGTTACTAATTATGGCTTCGGTCAGAAAAAAGACCTTACTTACCAGCAAGCATATGGAGATAAACGTCCCGAAGTAAGCAAGCCCCTTCCGAGAATCACCGGATGGTATGATAATGACCATTACCTTGTGATGAAAACTGAAGATAAGAAAAAGCAGGTAGTTAGAGTAGAAGCTGCTACCGGAAAAGAAACTACCTATCTGGATTACTCTGTTTTGAATGAAAAACTTGATGAAGGCTTTGATCTAAATAAGAGTGTAACCAGCACAGATGATCTTCAGCATTTTATTTTAGTGAAAGAAAAGAATCTTTACTATTATAATACAAATGCCGGTAGTTTAAAGCAACTGACTTTTTCTGAAGCTCCTGAAAAAACCCCGGGTTTTTCGCCTGATAATAAAAAAATTGCCTTTACCCGCGAAAATGATCTATATGTGGTAGATCTTGCATCAGGGAAAGAAACCCGGCTTACGAATGACGGATCGGAATTAATTCTGAATGGCTACGCATCATGGGTGTATTATGAGGAAATTCTCGGACGCGGCTCTCGTTACAGGGCTTTCTGGTGGTCTCCTGATGCGAGTATGATTGCATACCTTAGATTTGATGATTCTCCTGTTCCTGAGTTCCCTCTTTTTAATGCTGATGGAGTGAACGGATCTCTTGAAATTACCCATTATCCAAAACCGGGAGACCCTAATCCTTTCGTTAAACTGGGTGTAGCTCATCTGAATTCAGGAGAAACAAGCTGGATAGAAACCAACGAAGATGAGGATCGCTATGTGGCATGGCCCTTCTGGACAAGCGATTCAAAAGAATTAGTATACCAGTATTTGAATCGTGACCAGGATGAGATCACTTTTTTTGCTTCAGATCCAGCTACAGGAACGCTTAGAAGCATTTATACTGAAAAGCAAAAAACCTGGGTTGAGTTTTTTGAAGATGTATACGTTTTTGAAGATGGCAGCGGCTTCCTTTTGCGTAGTGATAAAAGTGGGTGGAGAAATCTGTACCACTATGACCTGGAAGGAAACCTGGTAAATCAAATTACCAATTTTGACTGGCGGGTAACAGGAATTTCAATGGTAGATGAAAAAAGTAAAACCATTTATTTTACGGGTACAGCTGGTGCTTCAACCGAAAATCATCTTTTCTCTATTAAGCTGAATGGTAAAAAATTTCAGAGACTAACCAATTCGTCAGGAACTCACAGGATAAGTGTTTCTCCGGGTGGTAAATATTTTTACGATACATACAGTAACTATGAGACACCTGCAAAAATGGGTTTATTCAAAACAGATGGCAAACCCGTTAAAATACTGGGCGATTCAAAACTTCCGGCTATGGATGAGTATAACTGGGGGAGAGTGGAAATGTTTACAATACTCACCGAAGATGGTTACGACCTTCCTGCGATGTGGATACTACCACCCGATTTTGATGAGAACCAGAAATATCCGGTAATATTCACTATTTATGGGGGCCCCAATGCCCCCTCGGTAAGAAATTCCTTCAGAAGGAGTTTTGGCACCGATTACCTGGCGCAGAATGGTATCATTACCTTTATTGTCGACCATAGGTCAACCGGTCATTTTGGCAAAAAAGGTGTTGAGCTCATGCACCGAAACCTTGGGAAATGGGAGATGCACGATTATATTGAAGCTGTAAAATGGTTAAGGGAAAAATCATTTATCGATGCTGAAAAGATCGGAATGACAGGTGGAAGCTATGGAGGTTATATGACCTGTATGGCCATGACAAAAGGAGCCGATTACTTTACACATGGTATTGCAAATTACTCGGTAACTGACTGGCATTTATATGACAATGTATATACAGAACGCTTTATGGATACACCGGAACAAAATCCTGAAGGGTATAAAAACGGATCGGCTCTTACTTTTGCCGACCAGTATAAGGGTAAGATGTTGATTACCCACGGCACATTAGATGATAATGTTCATATGCAAAATACCATTCAATTTATTGGTAAACTGGAAGACCTGGACAAGGAATTCAGTATGTTGTTGTATCCGAATAAAAGGCATGGCTGGGGCGGGCCAAAACGAACCCATCTTACACGGGAGTCAACCCAATTCTGGTTTAAGCATTTTCTTGGTAAGGAACTGAATACAGAAGAATGAGAAGAAGTAGGCAGTAGGAAGTAGGCAGTAGGCAAAAATAATTTAATTTTCAACTTTATAATAAGTAAAAAAAGATGAGTAATTTAAAATCATACCTGGTCGTGCTACCAGTATTACTAATCATAGTAACTACATCCTGTAAGCAGGAAGAAACTATGAAGGTACTTGCGGGCACCGGGGAAGCCGGCTTTGAAGACGGAATGCCAGGAAAAATGAACAAACCCATACGTCTTACGGCATTTCATAATAATTCGGTAATATTTGCCGATATAAATAATCATGCCATACGAACTGTATCACTTGATGGGATGGTAACAACTATAGCCGGAGGCCCGGATAAAGAAGGGTATCTGGATGGCCCTGCTGATGTGGCTAAATTCAAATCACCGCATGGTGTGGCTTTTGATCCGGAAACAGGAGTAATATATGTAGCAAGTGCCAGCAATCATGTGATACGAATGCTTACCCCTGCTGAAGACAATGGATATGAGGTTTCTACACTTGCGGGAGTTCCAGGTAAATCGGGGTTTGCCGACGGACAGGCAGATTCTGCTTTATTTAATTCCCCTCATGGGGTTGTTATTGCCCCCGGGGGAGGCATATATATAATAGATATTGGAAATGCCCGTGTGCGCCAGGTTAAAGATGGTATAGTTAGCACTGTTGCAGGTACTGGTGATGCAGGAGCCATGGATGGGAATCCCGGTGAAGCCACTTTTACATATCCAATAGATCTTGTAATGGATGGGACTAACATACTTATAGCAGATGCTGCAACCAACAGCATTCGTAAAGTCAATCCAGGGCTAAATGTAAGTACATTACCGGTTCTGGATTCTCTTGATACACCTCATGGAGTTGCCATTGATAAAGAAGGTATTGTTTATGAGGCAGACATGGGCACTCATAGGATAATCAGCATTGATAAAGATGGAACAACTTCTGTACTTGCCGGAGTGGGTACAGCCGGTCAGGGAATTGAGGAACTTAACAAACCTGCGGCAGTTCTGGTACATGCCGGATATTTGTGGATTGCTGATTTAAACAATCACCAGATAAAAGTTATTAAGCTTAATGATTAAGAAGTCATACAATGGTCACTCAATAGTCATACAATAGTCAAACGATGGTCATACAATTGTCAAACGATGGTCATACAATTGTCAAACGATGGTCATACAATTGTATACGTACATCATATTTATTCAGAATTGCTAACTTATTAACACGATCAATAGGAGCGAATGACATGGCAAAGAATTTCACAATAGCTGAACATCTTATTGTTTATTTGCCCTGAAAGGGCAATATTTGAATAACCCTCCTGGTTTCGGTACTCCGGAATTAGGAGGGTAGCTAAAACTTGCAAAGCTTCATCCCCGATAGGGGGTAAATAATCCTATATGGAAAAAACCTAAAATACTGCTATTTGACTGGAGTAAGTTTAAAGTTCTGAATAAGACTGTTTGCGATAATTACTGAAACACTATCAACACGTTCTGTTGTATAACCTTCTTTAGTGCATACAAGCGAATACACTCCATCAGGAATCCCAATTATACTATATTTTCCCATGTCATCTGATATAGTTTTGGATATCTCCTCTCCATCCTTCTCCACTAATATCTCTGCTCCTTCTATAGGAATAGGCGTTGAAGAAGTATCACTTACAAAACCCGTAAAACTTCCGGCAAAGCTCTCGTTTACCACACGAAGTACAGGTTTGAAGCTAAAACTCTTAATGTCTGCAGGTGTTTTATAATTTCCCTGCAAAACAAAGGATTCCTCAAGATTAAAATCAAGTAATAAGTCTGCTGAAAAGGAAGACCTTACTTTTAAGGCAGGCTTCACAAACACTTTTATCCCTGTTTGTTCCCCGCTGGGAACCTTAACATCAAACTTTCTTCCATCCATCAGTGTAAGATCAGCAGAAGAAACATATAAACGAACAAGGTCATAATCGCCAACAGGTAACTCTACGGTAAGAAGCTCCGCAGTAACACCATTTCTCAATTCCATCAGGTCAAAATAAACTGTGTCTTCAGAGATAGTTGTAAAAGCAGAATCCTCATCAACATCCTGTTCCCGGATATCAACCTTAAATATTGTTATCCCTGCAGATTGAATTAAATCAATGGGAAATGGATCATCAGTGATTTTAATTGTCAATTCGCCGTATAATTGAACAGGAGTAAAATCAGCCTGCTCACATCCCAGAAAAGTAATGGTAGTCATGAGTATTAAAACACTCAGAACAGATATAAGCATTTTCATAACTATGTATTATATAAATATATCACTATCTTATACTTCGTATACCCTGTATTCATGGAAAAGGTTGCATTTTATATGATTTTCTTAAATAGCTCTTCAAATTTTGGTAGTACAGAGCAGATTTATTTTCTTTGTTTGAGAATCAACAAAATAATACCATAACTGGAATCCTGAATACATAAATGATCAATAATAATAAAATAATTGTAGTCCTTCCTGCCTATAATGCAGAATCAACCCTTGAGAAGACCTATAATGAAATTCCCTTTGATGTGGTTGATGAAGTCATCCTGGTAGATGATCTCAGTAGTGACAAAACCCTTAAAGTTGCTCAAGAGCTCGGGATCAATCACATAGTGAGCCATGATAAGAATAAGGGATATGGTGGAAATCAGAAATCCTGTTACAACAGGGCCCTGGAATTGAATGCCGACATTGTTGTGATGCTTCATCCCGACTACCAGTATACACCCAAACTGATTCCTTCCATGTGTTATCTGATTGCAAATGATGTTTACCAGGTAGTTATTGGCTCCAGGATTTTGGGGAAAGGAGCAAAAAAGGGAGGAATGCCATTGTATAAATACATTGCCAATCGTTTTCTTACTCTTTTTCAAAATCTCTTAATGAATCAGAAGCTTTCTGAATATCATAGTGGCTACCGGGCATTTTCTTCCAAAGTATTAAAAGAAATTCCATATCACTTAAATTCAGATGATTTTATTTTCGACAACCAGATGTTAGCTCAAATATTCAATGCCGGAATTGAGGTTGCTGAAATTACCTGCCCTACCAGCTATTTTGATGAGGCCTCTTCAATAAATTTCAGAAGAAGCCTTAAATATGGACTGGGAGTACTTGGAGTATCGATTTCCTATTTTCTACATAAAGCAGGATTGTGGAAATTTAAAATATTTGGTGGTAAGAATTAAGGTCACTCGCCGCAGGTGTCAAATGTTCGCTTCGCTCACGTCATTTGCTCTCCGCCTTCGGCAGATCGTTTCATTCGATTTTCACAATTAGTCAATTTTTGATATGTTGGGTTTGTTTTAAGATCATGAAACTATATTGGGTATAAAAATACGAGCGTTCATTGCGGTCCGGTATAGCTATCTGCCTTTATTAAACCATGTTGTAGTACCTTTGTTCTGTGGGTCGAACCTAACCCCGGGTGACGCCACTGAAGTTGTTATTTTCCAGGAAACCTAAAGTAAATAAACTTAGCCGATGGCTGTATTATAGCTACATCGAACAGTGGGCTTACCCGGGGATATTAACCCGGAAAATGCATACATTTTCTACGATTAAGACTATACCAACAAATTTGGATCATTTCATTGCCCCAAATTTGGGTATGTCTAAATCGGGGTTTCCCGCTTTGCTTCTCACTATCCTTCACACATTCATACAATGCGCTTCGCTTTTGTATGAATAAAGCGGGTTAAGACACATTCTCACCGGATTTTCATTGTTTGAATAAATTTATACCTTAGGGTTGTGAGAATAAAAGATATGGTATGAATATTTTAAAGTTAAAACTTCATTGGCAGATTCTAATC
>JAUVKW010000042.1 GCA_030596025.1 Bacteroidota bacterium
AACCTTCTTGAACTCTTATTTCCAGAGATTTACCTTTTTAAGGTTGATTTTCTCCTCGAAAAACATTTTGGCTATCTTTTCAAAATGATCTGTAAAATCAGATACATAAAATTCGTTTTTCCCTTTTGGTTCAGGATTAAGGAGGTGCTTCTCTTTTAGAATTATTTTCAACTCTTCAGCTACAATTTTTGCAGAATCGAGTATCTCAACATTAAAACTGAAAAACTTACTTATCTGGTTCTTAATAATAGGATAATGTGTACAAGCCAGAATAAGGGCATCAATATTCGTGAGTGAAGGGTTTGAAAGATAGGCCCGGATAATAGCATTGCTGATATTATCAAAAATAAAACCCTCTTCAATCATTGGAACAAACAGAGGGGTAGCCAGAGAAACCGGAACCAATCCCGTACATTCCTTTTGGATCCTTGTTTCATAGGTTTCTGAATTTATGGTTGCTTTAGTTCCGATAATTCCAACTTTCCCTTCTTCGTAATTGTTCCTTAAATAACTTACTACCGGATCGATCACATTCAGTACCATTGCCTGACCTTCAAATTCCCGGCTCATTTCTTCGTATGCAACTGCTGAGGCTGAATTACAGGCAATTAGAATGATCTTACATTTTTTTTCAACGAAAAATCTTCCAATTTCTTTTGAGTACCGGATAATAGAATCTTTTGATTTATCTCCATAGGGAAGATGCGCTGTATCACCAAAATAGATCAATCTTTCATCCGGAAGGATTTGCTTAATAGCATGTGCAACTGTCAATCCGCCCACACCGGAATCAAAGACACCAATTGCTTGTCTGGGATCAAGGTACATAAAATTCAGTTTTTTCTTTGAGGTAAAGGTATAAAAAAACCATCCTGAAAAAACAGGATGGTTAAGCCATATTGGATAATGTTATTTACTGGATATTCAAACTTTCTTTTACCATGGGTAGAATATCAATACTATCATCTGAAAAGTAAATAAGGCCACCTGCAGCAATATCAAAGATATAGAGGAATCCTTGCTCCACAGCAACTGTTTGAATAGCTTTCTGGGCTTTATCAACAATTGGCTGCATAAGTTCTCCCTGTTTTCTTTGCATTTCCTGTTGAGCACTTTGTTCAAATCCCTGAATTCTGGTCTGCAAATCATTTAGTTCTTGTTCTTTTGCTTGCCTTATGAGCTCAGTCAGGTTGTCCCTGTCTGCAAGGTAAGTCTGCAATTTATTGTTATACTCTACCTGCATAATATCAAGCTGATCTTCAAGCTTTTTTGCAAAAGTTTCAAGAACAGTCTGAGCACTGTCTCTCTCAGGCATAACTGCCATTAATTCCTGGCTATTAATATGGCCAAATTTGTAATCCTTCTGGCCTATTGCGGTTGCAGAAGTTCCCAGGATAAGAACCAGGATTATTATTTTAGAAAAATGTTTCATGTTAATTACAGCTTTTAGTTGTTAGTGATCTTGTTTATTTATTGACAAAATTATGTATTTAATTCTTATAACCTAACTTTTCAAGTATATCATCACTCAGGTCGTAACGCGGATTTGTATAAAGCATTGAAAGGCTTCCTGATGTATCAAAAATTACCGCAAAATTTCCTTCCACTGCCATTTCTTTTACGGCGTTATATATCTCATCCTGAATAGGTTTAATTAGCTCCTGGCGTTTTGTAAATAACTCACCTTCCCTGCCAAAGTATTTATTCTGTAAATCCTTAGCTTCTTTTTCTTTACTGACAATTTCATCTTCCCGCTTCTTTTTCATTTCCTGAGTAAGAAGGATTGCATCGTTCTGGTATGCTTTATACAATTTCTCAACCTCAGCATACATATCCCTTATCTCCTTTTCCCATTCTGCAGAGGTCTGATCTAATTGATCTTGTGCAGCTTTATAGGCAGGAATATTATTGAGGATATATTCAGTATCCACAAAAGCATATTTTTGGGAAATACCTATTGTAGAAATTACTGAGAGTAAAAATATGGATGTTATTAGTTTTTTTATATGTTTCATGATATTAGATTTTAAATTCTTAATTCTGTCTTTAAATTTCTAAAGTTTTCTGTCTCAAACTCATGTTCTTTAAAAAAATAATCGTTAAAACTGTTGTCCTATCACAAAGTGGAATTGACTACCACTGGCATCAGGTCTTCCGGGAATATTACTGAAGCCATATGCCCAGTCAATTCCCAGGAGGCCAAACATAGGGAGGAATGCACGTAAGCCTACACCGGCAGCTTTCCGAATTGAATAAGGATTAAAGCTTTCTATTCTAGACCATGCATTTCCTGCCTCGAAAAACACCAGTCCGAAAACGGTAGCCTGAGGACTAAGTGTCAGGGGATATCGAAGCTCCAGAGTCAGCCTTTCGTACACGTTCCCTGATTTTTTGTTATTCTCATAAGGTGTCAAAGAACCATTTTCGTATCCCCTCAAACCTATAGTGTTAACTCCGTACAGGTTAAACCCCGACATTCCATCTCCCCCAACGTCAAAGCCTTCAAACGGGGATGGGCCAATATCCTTGTTATAAAATCCGAGATAACCAAAGTTTGCCCGTGTATATAGTACCAATTTTCCTGCCAAAGTTAAAAACCACTCCGTTTTAAACTCCCATTTGTGATATTCCACCCACTTATACTTGTCACTATCAATCATATCCGGATCGGAAAAGTCTTTATTACTGAACCTGGAAAGTGGAGGTGTTAATTGAAGTGAAACAGACAAATTTGATCCACCCATAGGATAAATTGGGTTGGGGCCAGCTGAATTCCTGCTTAATACAGTCTGCAAACTGATAATATTTGATGTGCCATTTGAAAACAGGAAGTATTGATTCCAGTTTTCGAGGTTATAGCTCTGAAAGCTAATTGCATTATACCAGCTAAAGTAATCATCTGGCCATTTTAGCCTTTTCCCAAGTCCCACGGTTATACCATTGATGAACAGTGACTGCCGTCCTGGATTATCTTTTTTCATTCCATTGGATTGGATTGAGCGATAGCCAGAGAAGCTAAATGAATTAGGTTTTTTGCCTCCAAACCATGGTTCTACAAAAGTGAAATTATAAGATTGGTAGTATCTGCCATTAGATTGAGCCCTGATGCTTAAAGTTTGTCCATCTCCTGAAGGAACCGGTCTCCATGCTTTCAACTCAAGGATACGGCGTAATGAGAAATTATTAAACCTGAGTCCAATAGTTCCCACCAGCATGCCAGCACCCCAGCCTCCCGATATTTCGAATTGGTCATTGGCTTTTTCTTCAAGATTATACTCAATATCAACTGTTCCTTCTGTTGGGTTGGGGATGGGATTAGGTGCTACCTGTTCTGGATCGAAGTGTCCAAGTTGGGCAATTTCCCTGGCATCTCTTACAACAAGCGTCTTACTAAAAAGATTTCCGGGATTGGTTCTTAACTCCCTTCTAACTACCCTTTCATTGGTTTTGGTATTTCCGTTTATAATTATCCGGCTGATGGTTGCAGGAGGGCCTTCAAAAATTCTTAATTCCAGATCTATAGAGTCATCCTCCACACGCACTTCCACCGGATTGATAGATGAAAACAGGTAACCCTGATCCATGTACACTGAATGAACCGCATCCTCATCGATAAAAAGGCGTTCTTCGAGCGCTGTCTTATTATAAGGATCGCCGCTGGCAATTCCCAATACTGAAGAAAGATATTCGGATGGAAACTTGGTATTTCCTACCCAGGAAATATTCCGTACAAAATATTTATCCCCTTCATTTATCTTAAGAATGAGATGTATCCTTTCATCATTGATTATGATAACAGAATCATCAAGGATCTTAAAGTCACGGTATCCATTTTTATTGTAAAAAGTTACCAGGCTTTTCTTGTCCTCTTTATAATCTGTATCAATGTATTTTGAAGCTTTGAATATATTCCAGTTTCTTTTCTTTGTATTCTTCATTTCTTTTTTCAGGCGCTGGTCAGAAAATGCTACATTCCCCTCAAAACTTATTTCAGCAATTCTCACCTTCTCATTTTTCCTGACCTCTGCATTTAGAAGAATACTATTGGGCATTTTGGGATCTTCTTTTTGGGTAATGATTACTTCCACATTGAGATAGCTCTTATCGATATAGAAGTCCTTAATGATTCTTTCAATATTGTTGATTACATCCTCTGTTACCTGGCTTCCATTCATCAAATTTATTGTCTCAAGAAGATCCTGTGTATCATTTCTGTTTATTCCATCAAAAGTAAATCTTGACAATCTCGATCTCTCTTTAAGATAATAGTCAAGATAGATCTTGTTCCCTTCAATTTTCGTATAGCTTATCTTAATATCGGAGAAGAGGCCCTGTTTCCACAGTTTCTCTATTGACCTTGTGATATCTTCTCCCGGCACCAGTACTTTTTCCCCAACCTTAATGCCTGTAAGTTGCACAAGAATTCCAGTATCCAGAAACTTAATACCTGAGATTGTAATTTTTGCCACTTCATACTCCCTTGGGTATGAATAATCCATTACCGGGATATTGAAGTCCAAAGTGTCTGAATCCTGCGATCTCCCTTCCTGAATTGAAAACAGTAATAAAAAGAAAAACCCTGTTTTCAACATTAAATTTATATTTCTCAAAATCATTCTATTGTTAACTTCTAATTTCTAATAAAAAAATCAATCTCCAATAATTAACCTACCTGCTCGCTTGTTTTTCCAAACCTTCGTTCCCGGTTCTGGAAATTCAGGATTGCTTCAAAAAAATCATCTTTTCTAAAATCGGGCCAAAGTGTATCTGTAAAATAAAGTTCAGAATAAGCAATTTGCCAAAGAAGAAAGTTGCTTACTCTGTATTCTCCACTGGTTCTGATCAGGATATCCGGGTCAGGAATTTCTAAAGTGTTTATGTATTTTGAAAGTAACTTGCTGTTAATATCCTCAACATTAATCTCCCCCTTTGAGACTTCCAGGGCTATTCTTCTTGCGGCATCTGCAATTTCCCATCTTGAGCTGTAGCCAATAGCCAGAACCAGGCTGGTCCCGGTATTTCCTGCAGTTTTATTGATACAGGAACTGAACTTTTTATGAACATTAGAGGGAAGGCTTTTTAAATCTCCTATTGGCAATAAACGTACGTTATTCTTCATAAGAGTTTTAGTTTCCGCACTAAGTGAAGAAACAAGAAGAGACATCAAAGCATCAATTTCTGTCTGGGGACGATTCCAGTTTTCGGTAGAAAAAGCATAGAGGGTAAGATATTGTATTCCCAGTTCAGCTGCAGCTTCAGTAATTTCACGAACTGAGGTCACTCCATTTTTATGACCAAAGATACGATGTTTGCCTTTTTTCTTGGCCCACCTGCCATTCCCGTCCATAATCACAGCAACATGGGCAGGCAGTTTTTTTCTATCTATTTGATCTTTCAGTTCCATTTATTGAAATTAATCATCGTATGCAGGGCATAACACTTTGTAATAATTTATCTTATAGCAAAAAGTTATTCCCGCCATATAATACCAATCGTTGTTATGTAATGTTGATCCAAATTCAGAGTTTTGCGGGAAATCGTAGCCATCGAGAGTATCTGTAAAGGTTTTCCTGAATTCCCATAAACCAGCCACACTTATTCTCCTGGTAAGGTGAAATTTGGCTCCCAATCCAAATGGTATAACAAAATTATAAGAAAAGCTTCCGGCCTGATTTACCAGGGCAATTCCAATTCCACCCGAAACATAGGGAGAAAATGTTTTCTTCTTGGGTGAATGTTTGTACTTTAAGAAATTAAACTCAAACTGTACTGAAATGTCTGTAATATTGGTTTTGAATTGATTTCTCCGTAACTGTTGAAAATCGTTTGCAAAATCGGCATCATTGCCCTGGATTGGGACATAGTTTACAGCTGCCTTAATAGCATACCTGGGATTCAGGTTATAACGATAGAATCCCCCAAAAGAAAAGGATGGTGCGTAGAAAAGCCTTTCTTTATTGAGATCGCCCAGATAATGTGAAGTTCCGGCAAAAATACCGAGATCAATATTTCTCTGTGCCTTTGCTAACCCCAAAAAAACAAAAAGGAGAAATAAAACAAGATGAACTTTTTTCATTTAATCAAAACTCATTACCCAATCCTTAAATCCTTACTTAAACCTAATAATAGGTCCACCATTTCTATTGGTTTTCAACACATATACCATTTGAAACGTGCCAAAATAGTAAACGTCATTTGCCCTTGATTGTTGTGAAGTAAACGAGTCTAAATGATCAGTGGTAGTAAAACGTCCTCCAAATTCAAATCCAATCTTCCATTTGGGTGTAATTCCATATTTGACTCCAAGTCCCAAAGGGAATGCCAAAGCCACATGTGAAAATTCCTCTTCGGTACGGCCCGAAGGATCAGGTTGAATGACTTTTGGAGAAAAAAACACGGGACCAAAACCTGCAAAGCCATAAAAGCTGATTGCAGAAGCAAAAGACAGCATGCCTCTGCTTTTCATCATCAGGTAACTATTTGAACTTCTGTCTTTAATAAAGGAATACTCTCCCTGAACAGTAGGTTCAAACAGGAAAGTGCGAAACTCAATACCTCTGCCTTCATTTGATCCGTAATCATCAATTCCGTATAGCCAGCCAAAATTCAGGTTCAGCTTAACCGAAATACGTTCATACAATTTATAACGGGCACCTAAATGAATCACGGGTCTGGTAAAACGAAACCTTACATCTTTTAAGCCGATAATAGTTTCATCAGGGGTAATGCTGCCAATATCACCCATGTAGAATGTTCCTCCCAAACCAGTAATGGCCTCGTACCTGGTTATTTTCCATACCTGAGCGTTCCCGGATCCCGAAAAAAGGAAGAGAGCAACAAGGCAAGGCAAAAAGAATCGTTTCATCAGTTAGTAATTAGATTCACTTGAGATGCAAAAATAACAATTATTTCATTTTAAGGAAGCTATATAAAATAAGTTTAACAAAACTTAACGTTCCGTTAAACACTTGTACAGGCAGCTTACTTATGGCAACAAATTACGAAAATTAATCATAAATTCAAAATACTTAATTTCTTCTATCAATTCCCCACATAAGTTTAGAACGAATGATACTATAAAAACTATGGCTGTCAAGTTTTATTGTCTTTACCACTGCCTTCGCTCTTTTCAGTATAATTTCAACTGAAGCATCCACGGTGATTGATTTAAAATCGGCTGAAACAAGGAATTTATTGCTTCTGGCATCTACCTTAAGCCTGATTTCGTGGTAATCGGGTACCACAACCGGTCGTACAGCAAGAGTATGTGGGGAAATTGGTGATACTACGAAATTCTTAGAGCCCGGAACAACAATAGGGCCCCCCACACTTAAGGAATAGGCAGTAGATCCGGTAGGTGTTGCAACAATCAGTCCGTCAGCCCAGTATGAATTTAACAATTCGCCATTCAGATATGCATGAATGCTTAGCATCCTGGAATCAAATTTCTGGAGGGCAATTTCGTTAAGGGCAAAATCGGAATATTTACCATCCGAAGATTTCATCTCAAGCATTGTCCTTTCCTCTATGCTGTATTTCCCCTCAAAAATTTCATCCAGAGAAGAAGAAATATTTTCCATGGCTATGTAAGCAAGAAACCCCAGTCTCCCACTATTGACACCAACCAGTGGAATATCCATTCCTTTCACAAGTCTTGCAGCTTCAAGAAAAGTGCCATCCCCTCCAATGCTAAACAGGAAATCCAGATTTTCGGGAAGGCCCGATTCAAAGACCTTCATATCATAGTCTATTTGAGGCAGAGATTCATGGATAAAATTCATAAAGGGTTCATAGACCAACACTTCAGCACCCAGGCCTGATAGTTTGGTAAAAAAAGCTTCCATGGCGAAATTGAAACTTTCATTAAAACTTTTCCCATAGACTGCAACCTTCATATTCAGAATGATTTATTGATGTGCGGTTCAGGTATTCAAATATCTCATAAAAGACTCAAAACGATTGTCATACAGGGAGTCAAGCTCCTCATCATCCATAAAGGAAGCCTTGATGTTGTAATCAAATCGCTCAAATGTCTGAATAATAGATGTAATATCTGTACGATTTACCTTAATAATCACTTCCATTTTCATCGACTCCTCGGGTGACCTTGTATAGATACTTAAGATTCTGGAATCATTTGATTCTATGATTTGAGAGATCTCAGAAAGTGAATAATCATTTTGATGCAATTCTAAAACAATAATAGCACCAGGATTATTGACAGAAAGCAGTCCTGAAAAATACTGTATCAGGTCGTTCAAAGTGATCAATCCTAAAAATTTCTTTTTCTCCAGTACAGGTACAACGGTTAAATTCAGTCTGGAAACTATTTCTATAACCTCATAGATATGCTGATCGGCAGTAACATAAGGGCTGAAAAGGGATAGTTTATGATTGCCAATTGGTTCGTCCGCCATATTTAAGTCATAAATGTCAGTATCTGAGATCAGTCCGAGAAACTCCTTATTATTTACAATGGGCATATGCGAAATACGAAATATTTCCATCCAGCTTAAAGCTTTTAATCCGGTGTCGGAAGTCTTTAAAGCCGGAACAATATCTGATATTAGTTCTTTTGCTAACATTTAGATTCTTAATATTCGAAATTACTATTAATTTTGCAATACTTTCATACGTTTAATTTATTTTGCCATGAAAATCCTTATCATATGACCCGCTTAAGTGTTAATATAAACAAAATAGCAAGCCTCAGGAATGCAAGGGGAGGAGACATTCCTAATGTTCTGGAGGCAGCAAGAAATTGTGAAAAGTTTGGTGCCGAAGGTATCACTGTTCATCCAAGACCCGATGAAAGGCATATCCGGTACCAGGATGTTCGTGACATAAGGCCGATTGTAACAACAGAGTTCAATATTGAGGGTTATCCTTCCAAAGAGTTTATTGAACTTGTTTTTGAAGTAATCCCAGATCAGGTAACACTTGTTCCCGATCCGCCGGATGCCCTTACTTCCAGCGAAGGCTGGGACACACACAAACATCTGGATTTACTGAAGGAGGTTATTTCCGGGTTTCAGTCAAAGGGAATAAGAACTTCGATTTTTGTTGATACACAGGAATCCAATATATTATATGCTGCCAAAACAGGAACTAACCGGGTGGAGTTGTATACCAAGCCATATGCCTGTAATTTTAATTTGAACAGATCTGCTGCAGTTGAGCCCTTCAGCAAGGCTGCAGCAAAAGCAATGGAGCTTGGCCTGGAAGTAAATGCAGGCCATGACCTGAATCTTGTGAACCTGAAATACTTTAACGAACAAGTTTCCGGACTGGCGGAAGTATCTATAGGGCATGCTATAATTTCAGATGCGCTGTATTTTGGTCTTGAGAATACTATTCAGATGTATAAAAGGCTTCTCAAACAATAAGTTTATCATTTCTTAAATTATGGAGTTGTTTTACCGAAAATATGGTCAGGGTCCCAGCCTGATCATTGTTCATGGCTTATATGGCTCATCTGACAATTGGGCCGGAATTGCAAGGGCTTTGGGGAAGCATTTTGAGGTATATGTTGTTGATCAGCGTAATCATGGCCGTTCACCACATAGCTCTGAACACAACTATGACTTGATGAAAAATGACCTGTATGAATTTGTGGAAAAACATTCTATCGGGAAAGCCATATTCCTGGGTCATTCAATGGGAGGCAAATCTGTTATGTTCTTTGCAGCTGCCCATCCTGAAAGAGTTAATGGACTAATTGTAGTGGATATTGCTCCAAAATCCTATAAGCTTTCTGCTGCAGCTATGAAAAAAACTATTGACCATGAAACCATACTGAGATCAATGGCAGAGGTAGATTTTTCATTGGTTCATAGCAGGGGTGAAGTGGATAGGGCATTAGCCATAAATATTGGATTAGAAAGAATTAGGCTATTCCTTATGAAAAACCTGGAAAGAGATGAACACAATGGTTTCAGATGGAAAATAAATATTGAAACCCTGATGAAGTGTCTGGATTCTATTTTATCGGGAATGAATGAGAGAGATTTCGAACAGGGAGGAGAAATAACAGGATTTCCGGTTTTATTTATTAAAGGGGCTAATTCAAACTATATTCTTGATTCAGATCTGCCCTTGATCAAAACTATCTTCCCTTATTCTGAATTTGCTGTTATTCCCGGGGCTGGACACTGGTTGCACGTAGAACAGCCGGGATTGCTTGTTGAGACAATTCTCGGATTTATGCTGGATTAATAAATAGTAAAAAGGAAGGCTAAGGCTAAGTGACTAATGAAAAAAAATATGTTTTCGTCATTTGGTTACCCTTATCAAAAACCTAATTATTTCGAAAACTATTGAAAACAGGTAAGGTGAGTTGTAAAATCAGCACCAGGCTTCAGCCTGGTGTTAAGAGTTTAATTTGAGGCAGGTTTTGGCGCAAATTTTGCCTTTTGCTGAACTTTTCGATTTGCCCTGGTGAAAGGTTTATTGAAGGTTGCAAAATTTGTGACAAAATCGAAATATCCAACAAAAACCGATAGGAACTCTATTTACCGGATGGTTGTTTGAGATTTTGCATTATGATATCAGCCAGAACATTTATTGCAACTTCATTTTCGCCTCCCTGTGGCACAATAAGATCTGCATATTTTTTTGAGGGTTCAATAAACTGCAAGTGCATTGGCTTTACCGTTTTTTCATATCTTGAAAGTACTTTTCCTATAGATCTTCCCCTGTCAATGATATCCCGGTTGATTACCCTGCTTAAACGGTCATCAGCATCAGCATCAACAAATACCTTTATGTCAAACATTTTACGCAGAAAGGCATTTGTAAGAATAAGAATTCCTTCTACCAAAATAACATGCTTTGGAGCAATTGGAATTGTCTCTTTTGACCTGGTGCATGTCAGGTAAGAATAGATTGGCTGCTCTATAGATTCACCACACCGGAGTTTTTTAAGGTGGTTCACCAGCAGTTTGAATTCAAGTGAACGTGGATGATCAAAATTAATCTCCTGTCGCTCTTCCATTGGCAAATGTCCACTATCTTTATAATAGGCATCCTGTGTGATAACAGCAACTTCTCCTTTGGGGAGTCTTTCAATAATTTTTTTTACAACCGTTGTTTTTCCTGATCCGGTACCCCCGGCAATTCCTACAATAAGCATATTTTTTCTAATTTCGCATGAATAATACCTTAACCCGATTGTTCCCAAGATACAAATAATAAGGTTTTATTTTTGACAAACAAACCAAAATTACACTCTGATTTTAAAAACATTTGTGATTATGAATGAATTATATCCGCTAAAGTTTCATCCTATTGTTAAAGAAGCTATCTGGGGCGGGAACCAACTGAAAAGGCTTTTGAATAAAGACACAGGAAATATTAAGAAGGCAGCTGAAAGCTGGGAAATATCCGGTGTTATGGGAGATGTCTCGGTAGTTCTCAATGGGCCCCTCCAGGGAAATAACCTCCAGGAACTAATAGAAGTATATATGGGAGACCTGGTTGGAGATGCTGTTTATGATAAGTTTGGTATTGAATTTCCCTTACTGATTAAGTTCATAGATGCAAACGACATATTGTCCATACAGGTACATCCCAATGATGAATTATCAAAAAAAAGACATAAAGCTTTTGGGAAAACTGAAATGTGGTATGTTCTGGAAGCTGAAAAGGATTCTTTTCTGATTTCGGGATTCAACAAAGAAATAAATAAGGGAATCTATTTAGATCACTTTAATCATAAGAAACTACCGGAGATATTAAATTATGAAAAAGTTTCAAGGGGAGATGTTTTTTATATCCCTGCAGGAAGGATACATGCAATAGGGCCTGGAATTCTTCTGGCAGAAATTCAACAAACATCCGATGTAACTTATCGTATTTATGATTGGGACAGGGTGGATAAAAATGGGAATGGGAGAGAACTCCATACCGAACTTGCCCTGGAAGCCATTGACTTCAGCCATGTGGATAATTATAAAACTTCCTATAAGGCAAATACTAATAAAATTTCACTGTTGGTAAGTTGCCCTTACTTTACCACCAATATCCTTAGCTTCGACAAGATCATTGATAAAGATTATGTCAAAACAGAGTCTTTTGTTATTTATATGTGCATGGAAGGAGCATTTTCTCTTCATTACAACTCGGGAATACTTGAAATTAATAAGGGAGAAACAATCCTGCTTCCGGCATCCCTGAATGAGTTTCGCCTGGACCCATCAGAAAAAACCATATTGCTTGAAATATCTAAGCCTTAATTAACTTGAAATCAGCACAAGTCATTCTTTTTATCTTCTTTTTGTTTTCTATTCCACTTTGTGCCCAGAAAGAGAGGGATAATTCTGCCTTTGCAAATGTGGAAGAGCTTTATTACAAAGCTTACTATAAACTGGGCTTTTTATGGATCTATTCCGGAGATGTTTATTTCTCAGCCAGCAATATTAAATATCAAAATAAGGATGTATATCAATTTATTTCCACAGGGCGTTCACTGTCCAAATACGATTGGTTATATAAGGTAAATGACAGGTTTGAATCACTAGCTGAAAAAAACAGTTACCAGCCTATACTATTTGAAAGAAATACCCATGAGAGAAATGACTTTGCACACAACCGCTACCTGTTTGATTATTCTGCCAAAAAGATTTACACTGAAACGGAAAATGAGAATCAATCAAAAGCTTATGATACTATTGAGTTTGTGGAAGGAACAATGGACGTTTTATCTGCTATTCATTATTGCAGGAATCTGGATTATGCCAAAATGGAACCGGACGAAAAGATTCCACTGAAAATGGTAATTAATAATCGGATATATGAATTATTTATTCATTACCTTGGCATTGAGAATATTAAAAACCGGGAGAAACAGGAGTACAACTGTTATAAGTTTTCAATACGCCTGGTGGAGGGAACAATTTTCAAAGGGGGAGAGGAACTGATAGTATGGCTTAGTAAGGATGATTTAAGAAGGCCTCTACTGGTAAGTTCTAAAGTTATGATTGGTTCTGTTAAGGCATATTTATGGCAAGAGTGAGGTTCTCTTTCCAAAAGAGTCCTAATAACAGAATCTAAAGTTAAGGATGACGAGCGAGAGGACAAGCATACATAAATTAACTTTTGCGACTGCCACACATAGGCATGGATTAAATACATCCTATAAAACCTTAAAAAATGAAATATGCATTTATTAAATTCTTAGAAGGCCTGTGCCTGTTTATCCTCATTTTCTTTTTCCTTTCTGCTTGCCTGAATAATACAAATAAAGGTAAACATGAATCAAATATCAAAGTAAAAGATGACAGCAGTGGATATAACGGGGTTTTCAAAAGCTACAGGGATGGTTATTTATATTCTGAAGTTACACTGAAAAATGGTGAGAAAAATGGATTGTCGGTGCGATATTATCCCGACGGGGGAATCAATACCCAGCTATTTTATAAAGACGGAATAAAAACTGATACCTCAAAATGGTTTTACACTAATGGAAAGATTTACAGGGAAACACCTTATAAACAGGGGAAAATTCATGGAATTCAGAAAAAATATCACAAAGATGGGAGTGTTCTGGCAGAGATTCCATATGCCAATGGAAAAAGAAAACCAGGACTGAGAGAGTTTTCTCAATATGGAAATGAAATAACAAAATATCCTTCCATAGTGATTCAAAACCAGGATCTGAGATCTTCATCAAATACTTACATTGTTCATATAAGATTATCAAACAATGCTAAAAAAGTAAAGTTTTACCGGGGTTCTTATGTCAATGAAACATTTGATGTTAGCAAACTTGAATACTTGCTTACTGAAAATGGACAAAGTCATATTCGCTTTATTGAAAAGCCCGGGTACACCGGTGAAACAAAAATACATCTGCTTGCGGAATATATAACCCGCCTGGGGAATAAAAAATATATCACGGGGAAGGTCATTCTTCCATCAGCAAATCTTAAATACTAAATATGCAAATTAAGGAAACAAGATTTATTACCAGCAGTCCGGGTATTCATAAATGTCCACAACCCGACTTGCCTGAATACGCATTTATCGGAAGATCAAATGTGGGAAAATCTTCTTTGCTGAATATGATTACCGACCGGAAAAAACTGGCAAAGATCTCCTCCACTCCGGGGAAAACCCAATTGATCAACCATTTTATAATAAATGAGGAATGGTACCTGGTAGATCTTCCCGGCTACGGATATGCAAGGATATCTGTACATAAAAAACAATCCTGGGAAAAGATGATCAGGGATTACATAATGAAGCGGAAGAATCTTATGAGTCTTTTTCTACTGATTGATTCACGGATTTCTCCACAGCAGATTGACCTTAACTTCATTGATTTGCTAGGGATCAACCAGGTTCCTTTTGTGATTGTATTTACAAAGTCTGATAAACTTTCAAAACCTAAATTAGAATCCAATCTGAACATCTACAAAAAACAGCTTCTTAATTCCTGGGAAGATTTACCTGAAATTATTGTTAGTTCTTCGACAAACAGAACAGGCAGAGAAGAGATATTAAGCTATATTGGAAAAAGTAATAAATTGTGGAAAAAATAATTTCCGGAAAAATTAAGTATTTCTCATATCCTATTAACTTTGTCTTTTACTTAACCCTAAGCTAACAAAAACTTACCATGTCAAAAGCCCCTTTAAAATTTTTTTCAGGACGAGCTTCAACTTATTTAGCAAAAAAAATTGTTTCCAGTTATGGCACTACCCTGGGCAAAAGTGCTGTTCTTATGTTTAGTGATGGTGAATTTCAGCCATCTTATGAGGAATCTGTCCGGGGATGTAGTGTCTTCATTATTCAATCAACTTTCCCTCCGACTGAAAATTTATTTGAGCTCTTACTAATGATTGATGCTGCCAAAAGGGCATCAGCCTACAAAGTAATTGCAGTTCTTCCCTATTTTGGATTTGCACGGCAGGACAGGAAAGATAAACCCAGGGTTTCCATTGGAGCAAAGCTGGTAGCTGATTTATTAACTGCAGCTGGTGCTGACAGGATAATGACAATGGATTTACATGCCGATCAGATACAGGGGTTTTTTAATGTCCCTGTAGATCATGTTTTTGCTTCATCGCTATTTGTTCCTTACATAAAAAATATGCAGCTTGATGATATGGTTATCGCTGCACCGGATATGGGTGGAACAAAAAGAGCAAATGCCTACTCACGTTTTCTGGATACGGAAATGGTTATTTGTTACAAACAGAGAAAAAAAGCCAACCATATTGAAGATTTAAGGGTCATTGGAGATGTGGAAGGAAAAAATGTGGTTATTGTGGATGACATGGTTGATACTGCAGGAACTCTTACACTGGTGGCAGATATGATGATGGACCAGGGAGCAAAGAGTGTTCGTGCCTGTGCTACACATCCGATATTGTCAGGTCCGGCTTATGAGAGAATTGAAAATTCATCGCTTGCTGAGCTTGTTGTTTCTGATTCTATTCCTCTTGTTAAAGAAAGTCATAAAATCAAAGTTCTTACTATTGCTGATCTTTTTGCCGATATCATACAAAAAGTCTATAATTATCGTTCAATCAGCAACCATTTTATCCAATAAGTTATTATATTTGCACCCGCAAAAAAATTGATTTCAAACGTGCAATGGGAGTCGGCGAATAATTACAAGTTATTAGCCTGACTTCAGTACCACAAAAAACAAACAAAATGAAAACAGTTGAAATTAAAGGAATTAAAAGAAAAGAGATTGGAAAAAAGTCTTCTAAAAAATTAAGAAAAGAAGAAAATGTTCCATGTGTTATTTATGGAGGAAAAGAGCTTGTTCATTTTCATGCTCCGGAAAAGGGTTTAAAGAAGCTTGTTTTCACTCCTCAGGTTTTTCTCATCAAATTGAGTATTGATGGAAAAGAGTATAATGCCATTATACAGGATGTGCAATTTCATCCGGTAACAGACAGGATTATTCATCTTGATTTTAAAGAGATCTCATTTGATTCGGAGGTAATAATTAATCTTCCCGTGAAGCTTGAAGGAGACGCCAGTGGTGTAAAGGATGGTGGAAGACTCAGGTTGAGACGAAGAAAACTAAAGGTAAAAGGCTTGCCTGAAATTTTCCCTGATTTTCTGAATATTGATATTAGCGATATGGAAATTGGAGACGCCCTTAAAGTTGGAGAATTGAAATTTGATGGTCTTACCCTTCTTGACCCGCACAGATCTATGGTAGTTGCTGTGGCATCTTCAAGGATTGCAAAAGGTATGGAAGAAGTCATATTTGAAGAGGAAGAAGTGGCAGAAGCAGTTGAAGAAGGAGAAGAAGCTGAAACTACAGATGAAGCTACAGACAAAGAGGATGGTTCCGGAGATAAAACTGAGGAGGCTTCTAAGCCTGAAGGTGATAAAAAGCCAGAAAAATAAAATCTGCACGATTTGAAATATCTGATTGTTGGACTGGGAAATATTGGCAACCAGTACACAAATACACGCCATAATATTGGCTTTATGATATTGGACGCCCTGGCAGAGGCGTCCAATGTTGTTTTTAAAGATAAGCGATATGGATTTGTTGCTGAAACATCTTATAAGGGAAGAACTTTTCAACTTCTAAAACCCTCAACTTTCGTTAATCTCAGCGGGAATGCTGTAAGATACTGGCTGAATAAAGCAAAAGTCCCATTGGAGAACCTCCTGGTTGTTGTAGATGATATTGCTCTTGATTTTGGAACACTCAGACTTAGAAAAAAGGGAGGCCCGGGGAGTCACAATGGACTGAATCATATTTCCCGGGTTCTGGGGAATCAGAATTTTGCAAGACTTAGATTTGGAATTGGAAATGAATTCCCTAAAGGAGCCCAGGTGCATTATGTACTGGGAGAATGGACAGAAGAAGAAGTGAAAGTTTTGCCCGACAGGATTCAAAAATCTATTGAAGTCATTCAGGCTTTTGGCTTCCTTGGAATAGAGCTGGCTATGACTCAATACAATAGTAAATAAAATATCCATTTCTTAGAATCCGAAATTTCTATCCCCATGGAAAGTCAGGTCAGAGTTGATAAATATTTATGGTCTGTAAGGATTTACAAAACACGTAGCATTGCTGCTGAAGCCTGTAAAAAAGGAAAAGTTAAGCTTAATGGAGTCCTGGCTAAATCAAGTAAGACTGTAAATGCGGGAGATCTTCTCATGGTCTATAAAGTGCCGGTTCAATTCCAATACAAAGTATTAATGTTAAGCGGAAAGCGTCTTTCTGCCAGGCTGGTTCCTGACTATCTTGAGGATATTACTCCCATGGAGGAAAAAGAAAAACTCCGGAGTCCCAAATATCCTGATTTCGGTATTCGTGAAAAAGGCTTGGGTCGCCCCACAAAAAAAGACCGAAGAATAATGGATCAATATCAAAATGGTTCTTCCTAATAAAAAGAAAAATGATTGTTGCCAGAGAAAAAAAACAGGAAAATATTATTGAATACATTTTGTATATGTTTCAGATTGAAGATCTGATTCGTGCTTATAATCTTGATCCTGATCAAATAGAGAAAAACGTAATAGTTAAATACCAGCAAGAAGCTGATGTATTATCAGAAATAAAAGAATGGTACAGGAATCATATTATAATGATGATACAGGAAAAGAAGCAGAAAAAAGGGCATCTTGTATATATCGAAAACCTGATTTCATACCTGGAAGATTTTCATGTTTATCTTCTAAAAAAAGCAGGTAATGAAGAGTACCTGAAGCTATATCAACAGGCTCTGCCGGCAATACAGGATCTGAAGTTAAAACTGGAAGATCAGAGAATACCTGATGTAAAAGCCTGTTTAAACGGACTGTATGGATACCTTTTGCTAAAACTACAGAAAAAGGAAATTTCAAAACCTACAAAGGATGCAGTTGATAAAATCAGCCAAATGCTTGCTTACCTGTCTGAAAAGCAGAAGATGGTTGACGCCGGGGAGTTGGAGTTGTAAAAACAGCACCAGGCTTCCACCTTCTCCGCCTGCGGCGGATACGGTGGACAAAGAAAGCTAAGCGAAGAATGACAAGTTTTATTTATGACCATGAATAACAGTAGGCATACACTAAATTAGAACGCAAAGGATACTCCCACACCAAGAAATTGTTTAAACTGAGATTTAGGTCTTTATCAAAAATATTTTGCAATAAATTTTGTACCTAAAAAATAATATATACATTTGTAGTCGACCAAAATACAATATTAGTCAAAACGTCCGTTGATATTATATGGCTGTATGGTTAAACAAGATGATATACGTGAAATAATTATAAATGTTGCCAGGAACATCTTTACCAAATTTGGATTCCGAAAGACGACTATGGAGGAAATTGCCCAGGCAGCAAGAAAGGGTAAAAGTTCTATTTATCATTACTTTCATAGCAAGGAAGCTATTTTTATTGCAGTTGTTGATAAAGAGACGAGCACTTTGCATTTAGCATTAACAGAAGCTATTAACACAGCATCAAACCCTGAAGACAAGTTAAGGGCATATATTCATACAAGAATGGAAGCAATTAACAATTTAGCAAATCTGTATAGTGCTTTGAGGGATGAGTATCTTGATCATTATAATTTTATCGAGAAAATACGATACTCCTTTGATAATAAAGAAATTACTATGATAAAAGAGATATTAGTTGATGGTGTTAATAAAGGCGATTTTATTATTGATGATTTAGAAATGACTGCATTTGGTTTAATCACAGCCCTTAAGGGACTAGAGTATCCCATATTTGTAAAAAAGGAATATGTTGATTTTGAAAAAAAGTTTGAGGGCTTGTTAAACATCCTTTTTTATGGAATTGTTAAGAAAAAAAAATTTATACTACGCCCGACCAAAAAACGTATTTAGTCTAATGTTGTTATGGAGGCTGAAGGCACAAAAGATAGAATAATAAATATTGCAGGATCCATCTTTGGAAGATTTGGTTTTCAAAAAACCACTGTAGATGAAATTGCCAGAGCTGCTCACAAAGCTAAGGGCTCAATGTATTATTATTTCAGAAGTAAAGAAGAATTGTTTCAGGAGGTTGTTGAGGCTGAATCAAAAGTATTTTCGCGGGAATTAGCAAAAGCTATGAACCAGGGAAATACTGCAAAAGAAAAACTTGCAAACTATACCAGGACACGGATACACCTGGTTAGAGAAATGGCAAACTATTATGAGGCAATGAAAAATGATTACCTGGTGCACCTTGATTTTATTGAAACAATACGAAAAAAATATGATTATGAGGAAAAGGTGCGCATAAAAATGATACTTATTGAAGGTATTGCAAATAATGAATTTGAAATTGGTAATGAAGACCTAACAGCTCAAGTCTTACTTACAATACTCAAAGGTTTTGAAATGCCTTTTTTATTGAACCATAAGGATTATGAAATTGATAATAAGATTGAATGTTTATTAAGGATTTTAGTGAGAGGTTTAGAAAAGTGCTAATTATTATATCACATCCTGAATAAATGGATGAACATGAATAAAACTAAATAGGATAAGATAGCTATGTATATTAATTCGATTGGATATTATTTGCCAAAACTGGTTGTGCCAAACAGTTACTTCAGAAAAGTAAATGGGCTTACTGACGAGTGGATCTTCAGTAGAACCGGGATAATAGAACGAAGAAAGGCAGATAAGGAAGAAAATACAAATACCATGGCTATTGAGGCTGTAAAACAAGCTCTTCCAGAAAACCCATATTCAATTCAGGATGTAGATCTTATTATTGGATCAACCTATTCTCCTTATGATACAGTTATTACAGTAGCTCATGCTGTTCAATACGAGTTTAATATATCCGGAGTAAAAGTTGCCACTGTTTCTGCAGCTTGTTCTTCCTTCATTAATTCTGTTGAAATTGTTGAAGGGTACTTTGCAAGCAATAAGGCAGAATTTGCACTCATTATAGCATCAGAACATAATACAGCTTATGGTAATGAGTCAGATGAAAGGTCGGGTCATTTATGGGGTGATGGAGCCGCGGCTGTGTTTATTTCAAAGAAAAGACTGTCCGAAAATGACCTGAAAATATTAGATGTAACTACTGAAGGATTGGGAAATATTGGGAATCCCAGTGAAAGTGTTTTTTTACATCCTTCAAATGGTGGTATAAAAATGCCAAATGGGCGAGATGTTTTTATTAACGCTAATAAATTTATGTCTAAAGCGCTTATTGATATTCTTGTGAAAAATTCGATGTCAATAAATGATGTAAGCTACCTTATTCCACATCAGGCAAATGCCAGAATCATTGAAAATGTCAGGAATCAACTCAAAATAGGAAAAGAAAAAGTGATCGTAAATATTGATAAGCTTGGTAATACCGGAAGTGCCAGTACCCCTATTGCATTGGCTCAAATTAAGAAAAAAATAAAACATAAAGATGTGATTGGAATTACAGTTTTTGGTGGAGGTTATTCGTCAGGAGCAATGTTGATTAGAAAATAGTTTGGAATGAAATTATGCCAATAGTTATTAAGAATGATTTTAAGTGGGTTGAAACGACCAGGGAACTTGAAGACAATAAGAAAGTGCAACAGCTTTGGGGCATGTATGACCACCGACAACATAAAAGAAGCAGAAGCTATATAAAGAAATTATCATGATCAATTACCATACTAAATTTCTACAGCCCATTAGTATTGAAAGGCTTCCTTTTAATAACATACGAACATCCGTCTTAAATAGAATATGGAAGGCCGGAGATCAGAAGGTTTCAGGTAAGTTGCATAATAAGGTAATTATCATTACAGGTGCTTCATCGGGTATTGGTAAAGCATTAGCATTGGAGGTTGCTTCACAAGGAGCAAAAGTAGTTCTTGCCTCCAGAAATATTTTCAGGCTTTCACTTGTTGAAAAGGAAATTAGCAAACTCGGAGGAACATTTATGTCTGTTATAGCTGATGTGACTAATAAATCTGATTGCAAGAATATAATAGATCAAACCATTGAGAGATTTGGAAAAGTTGATATCCTTATTAATAATGCGGGCATATCAATGAGAGCATTATTCAATGAACTTGATATTTCAGTTTTTGAAAAGGTTTTAGACACTAATTTTTTAGGAGCCGTTTACTGTACAAAATATGCGCTTCCTTACATTCTCAAGCAAAAGGGAAGCCTTGTTGCAATATCGTCAATATCAGGTTTATCACCTTTACCGGCACGCTCTGCCTATGTTGCTTCGAAATATGCAATGAATGGATTCTTTCAGACTATCAGGCTTGAAAATAAAGCTAACGATTTGCATGTTCTGATCGTGCATCCGGGATTCACAAGCTCGAATATTAGAACAGTTGCCTTGGATAAGCACGGAGAACCGCAAGAAATATCTCCACGTAATGAAGATAAAATGATGAGCGCAAGCAGACTTGCTAAGGTCATTGTTAAAGCAACAATAAAACGTAAAACAAAACTCATTCTAACTTCTCAAGGCAAATTGCTTGTTTGGATGTACAAATTTATTCCAGCAATTACTGATAAGTTAATCTATAGGGCAATGGAAAAAGAACCGGACACACCGTTTTGATTTTTATAATTAAAACTGACTAAAAAAATAGTTCAAGATGAAAGAAAAAATAAGAAATGTATTTTATATGATATGGTATTGGTATATAAGTACTATTGATAAAAATGCAGAAGTAGTTTTTATGAATTTCGGTTTTTCAAACTCTATGGTTCTATTCCTGTTTCTCCAAATAAAGAATATATAGATGAAGTCGTTTCCTTGTTTGAAGAAAGCAATAACTTACATA
>JAUVKW010000152.1 GCA_030596025.1 Bacteroidota bacterium
TCAGAAACCGGGTAATGTTGTTACATGGCAAATCGACAGAAATATTAATATTACAAATGCCTGTATATCGCAATGTAAGTTTTGTAATTTTTATAAAAAACCTGATGATAAGGATGTTTATGTAACGACTATCGATGAATACAAAACAAAAATTGAAGAACTTTTTAACTTAGGCGGAGAACAGATATTATTACAAGGCGGTTTGCATCCTAAACTGAAGCTCGATTTTTATACAAATCTTTTTAGGGAGTTAAAATTATTGTATCCAAATGTTAAGTTACATGCTTTAGGGCCTCCTGAAATTGTTCATATTGCACGATTAGAGAAAAAATCATATCGTGAAATTCTTGAATCTTTGATAGATGCCGGATTGGATAGTTTGCCAGGTGCAGGTGCTGAAATCTTATGCGATCGTGTTCGAAAAAGTATTTCGCCTGCTAAAGCAACTACTCAGCAATGGCTTGATGTTATGCGCGAAGCTCATAAACTAAATATGCTTACATCGGCAACCATGATGTTTGGGCATGTTGAGACTAAAAAAGAGAGAATAGAACACTTAATTGCCATCAGAGATGTGCAATCTGAAAAACCGGAATCATCGCCGGGATTTTTAGCTTTTATTCCATGGCCATTTCAAGATGAAAACACCTTTTTACAAAAAGAATTTGGAATAACAAACCAGGTTACATCTGAAGAATATATCAGGATAATTGCAATAAGTCGAATCATGTTGCCAAATATTAAGAATATTCAGGCTTCGTGGTTAACTATTGGAAAAGATATTGCTCAAATTTGTTTACATGCAGGAGCAAATGATTTTGGATCAATTATGATTGAAGAAAATGTTGTTTCTTCAGCTGGAGCCCAGTACAAATTTGATGCGGTCGGCATAACTGCAGCTATCAGAGAAGCTGGATTTCAGCCCCGCCTCCGCAATCAACAATATGAATATCTCAAGATTCCTGAAAACCTGAAAGAAGCAGGCATTTCTTAAGCCTTATTCTATATTTAAATTGCAAATTGCAAAACACAAATAAATCTCAATTTCTAATTTTCAAATCTCAAACCTAAATAACTTCCTTGTTTGGCTATTGAGATTTGAGTTTTATTCGTTTTTTGTGATTTATTAGTGCATTCATCCTGCCTACTGCCTACTGCCTACTTGTTGTTTCTCACTACTCATCTCTCAATCTCTCCCCTTGCCCTGTGCCATAATCCCTGCGCCCTGCGTCTTTTCTTCACTCACCTCTCATCTCTTCTTCTCTTGCCCTGAGCCCTGTGCCCTCCGCCCTGAGCCATAAGCTCTGCACCTCTTCTCTCAGTCTCTTAGGCCCGGTGCTGTTTTTACAACTTACCTTTCCTGTTTTCAATAGTTTTTGATGTGGGTGACCAAATGACGAAAACATGAAGATACTCGTCAGATCACTATTGGTTAGTTCATCGGGTAAAAATAATTAGTTTATCTACTGGCCGCAACCATAAGTTGTCAGACGAGTCAGGAAGCAATATTCGGCTATTTAGCCAGATGCTACGGATCTCTTATTTTTCCGTTTTGTCATAAATTTTGCAGCCATTAATAACCCATCCACCTGGGCATATAGTAAGGTTCAACACAAGGCAAAATTTTCGCCAAAACCTGACTAAGACTTAATCCTTAACACCAGGCTAAAGCCCGGTGCTATTTTTTTTATTCTCAGGTTGGAAGCCCCTCTCAATCTCTCACCTTCTTGTCTTGCTCTGTGCCCTGCGCCCTGTGCCATAATCCCTGCGCCCTGCGTCTTTTCTTCACTCACCTCTCATCTCTTCTTCTCTTGCCCTGAGCCCTGTGCCCTCCGCTCTGAGCCATAAGCCCTGAGCCTCTTCTCTCAGTCTTTTGGTTCATCAATCTTTAATGTAAATAAAATACTTTCCACCTGCCTCAGCAATTCTCTCTTTTTCTCACCGGGAGCATAAACAAACCCTTCAACAGTAACCACTCTGTTTCTTAACTCATCAACGGTTGATAAACTTATAAAAGGGCCTCCCATAAAACCATTTTGCAGTTTCCAGAGACCCCTGAGTTCTGAATAGTACTTTCCATCCAATTCAAATTCTTTGAAGACGGGAGGTAGAAGATCTTCTGTTGCCATCCATGTATTGGGACTGGGCCCAGGCACATATTTCTTTAGAAACATGTCTCTTTTTTCTACAAGATATTCCGGGGTAAAAGTATTTTCATCAGTATAAGGATAGAAATAAATCAAAATCCCCTGACTGGAGGTTGGAGTTTCACTGGCCAGCCATACAAAATTCGTAGAATCCACATCCAGTCTGTAGCCTTTTGGTATGACCAGGTTGATATGATGATTCATATTGAGCGACTGAACAATTCCTGCTTCCATAAATTTCCTGTAATTCATTAGCACCCTTTCCTGCTCTGCCCTGTTGATCCTTTCAATCAGGTAATCGGAATTCCTTTTTAATAATTCTTTACAAGCCTCATCACTTCCTGCTTTGATATTTATTACGATTTGTGGAGTAGACCAGAGATCTTGCTGTACGATAATTTTATTCTTTTCATTCTCGGGATCAATGCTTACCAGAATTATGTTTCTGTGTGAATTAAAAATCTTTGCAAACTGGTCAGGAATTACATGTATCAGACTGAATAAAGGTTCAGGTTGTGGAAGCCCACTCTTATCGGCGGTCAGAATTTCCCTGAATGTGCTTCCTGGCTCTGATATCCAGTTCCGCTCGGGCATTACCAGTAAAACTTCTCCTGCGTTCCCTGAAACCTTCGGTTTAAGCGTTTCAGTTCGCGAAAAACAAGAAGAAAGGAAAATTGCAATTGTGAAAAGAATGAAGACAAAAGGAATCTTTTTCATGACTCAGGAAAATTTGGTGTTGACTTATTTGAATTTATGACACTTAATTGCCTCAAAAACCATACCTATTTATTGGTTTCAAAAATAAAAACCTGCCATAAAATCTTAATTCCAGGGCAGGTTATTCAATGTAATATAATTTTCTTTTAGGATTTTATTTCACCCTTTTCTTCCGGGGTCTTTTTTTCTTCTTCCTTTGTTGCTTTTTTAAATTCTTTCATCCCCTGGCCCAGGCCTTTCATTAACTCAGGGATTTTCCTTCCTCCAAATAGAAGGACAACAACGATTAATACTATTATTATTTCAAAAGGGCCTGGTGAAAATACTAAGGGTACAAATAAGTTCATTTTCAATAAAATTAAATGTTATATATCTGAACAAAGTTAATTAATATTTTAAAAGGAACCGAAAACAATCAATAAAACGAATAGGGGCAGGATTCATATAATTAAACTCAGGTAAAAATATATGAAACTAAAGATCCATTAATTCTTAAATAACCTGAAAATATCATTCCCATTGGCAAACAAGAGCAGGGCAATCAGTAAGATCATTCCTGTTAGCTGGGCATATTCCATAAATTTATCTCCGGGTTTTCTTCCAGTCACAATCTCATACAACAAAAATAATACATGGCCTCCATCCAGGGCAGGAATTGGCAGGATATTCATAAATGCAAGTATAATGGACAAAAAGGCTGTAAGATTCCAAAAAGCTTGCCAGTTCCAGACACCAGGGAAAATACTTCCAATAGTAATAAATCCTCCCAGTGATTCATAGGCTTTTGTTCCGCGGGAGAAAATAAGTTTAAACTGTTTTAAATAATCACCCAGGGTTTTAACTCCTTTATTAATACCTGCCGGGATAGATTCAAGGAATCCATATTTCAGATGACGGAATTCAAATATATCCCTGGTTGCCCACTGAATCCCAATCATTCCCATATCATTCAGCAAGAGTAAAGTGCCTACCTGCTCATCTCCCCGTTTAAACACCAGGTTTATTTCCTGATCTTTCTCAATATTTTTTAAGTAATCCTGGAATTCATCAAGGTAATCAAATTCCTTTCCATCCACTTCAAGCAATTCATCCCCTATTTGAATTCCTGCTTCGCGCGCCGGAGAATCTTTCATAAAGGCATTTATCACAAGGGGCGAAAAGGGGAGTCGGGGACCAAATGCTCCTTTCTTACTCTTTATAATTGCTGCAATAATCCCTTCAGGAAGTTCAATGTCCAGGAGAGCTCCATTCCTTTTTACCTGGATAGTTTTCCTGTCATTCAATAAAATGTCGGGCAAAATATGAGAAAAATTGTCGATTTTCTCATTGTCCAGGGACATAATATAATCGCCATTTTGCAAGCCCATTTGCAAACCCAGGGAATCCACAACAATTCCATATTTCACATTTTCTGCAGGCAGGTATTCCTCTCCCCAAACAAATAAGGCAGCTACATAAATTACAATTGCAAGAATAAAATTCACTAAAACTCCACCAATCATAATTAAGAGTCTTTGCCAGGTTGGTTTTGCTCTAAACTCATAGGGCTGAGGATCTTGCTTCAGTTGTTCTTTATCCATGGATTCATCAATCATCCCGGAAATCTTCACATAGCCTCCAAGAGGCAGCCAGCCCAGACCGTATTCAGTTTCCCCTTTCTTAAATTTAAAAATCGAAAACCATGGATTGAAAAACAAATAAAACTTTTCAACTCTCGTATGAAACAACTTTGCAAAAGCAAAATGCCCAAGCTCATGAAGGATCACAATTATTGATAAGCTCAATAAGAACTGTGCTATCTTTACTAATACTTCCATATTACTATTTTAATCTAATGGGGCACAAAAGTAATCAACCATTTATAAATGACCATACCATTTGTCTTATTTCCTTATCTGTGTTTTCCAGATCTTCAATCGTGGGTTCTGAAACAAATGCTATATGACTCATCCCTTTCTCAATTAATTCCGGCATTTTAGTAAACCCAATTTTTCTTTTTAAAAAGGCCTCTACTGCGATTTCATTAGCGGCATTCAGAGCACAGGGGATATTTCCTCCCTGCTTCATAGCATTAAAAGCCAGATCTAAATTTGGAAAGTTTTTCCTGTCGGCAGCCTCAAAGCTCAGGTTCGAATGATTTGAAAAATCAAGTCTTGGGAACCTGGTTTTCGGTCTCTCCGGAAAACTAAGGGCATATAAAATAGGTAATTTCATATCCGGGAGGCCTAATTGGGCTTTAATCGATCCATCTTCAAACTGCACCATGGAATGAATTATGGACTGGGGGTGTATCAATACCTCTATCTGCTCAGGTTCAATATGGAATAACCATTTTGCCTCGATAGCCTCAAAACCTTTATTCATCAGGGAAGCTGAATCTATAGTAATTTTTGGTCCCATTTCCCAGTTCGGATGGTTTAAGGCCTGCTCCGGACTTACACTCTTAAGTTCTTTCCTGCTAAACTTGCGAAAAGGTCCTCCTGAGGCAGTTAAAAGCACCTTTTCTATTTTATTAAAGCCTTCACCGGCAAGACATTGATAAATTGCAGAATGCTCTGAGTCTACAGGCAAAATACCTACCTGGTGTTTGCGTGCCAGATCAATAATAATCTTACCTGCTACAACCAGTGTTTCCTTATTTGCCAGAGCTATATCTTTATGTGCTTTTATAGCAGCAATTGTAGGCTTCAGTCCTGAATAACCCACCATGGCAGTAACAACTATATCCACACTATCCATTTCCACCACCTGGCAAAGAGATTCACTCCCTGCAAATACTTTTACAGGAAGATGGCTTAAAGCCTCTGTTAGTTGCTGATAATGAGTCTCTTCTCTAATAACAACAGCGTTAGGCAAAAATTCTTTTGCCTGCCTTATCAGTAATTCAAAATTGGTGTTGGCTGTAAGCACCTCCACATCAAAGCGGTCAGCATGTTCTCGTACAACCTCAAGTGTTTGACTTCCAATTGAACCTGTTGACCCTAATATGGCAATTCTCTTTTTCATGCTTCTTTCTTAATCACAATATCCGGGGAAATTTATATATGATGGTTTGTTTCTGACTCAGGTTTGTTCAGGACTTCTAGAAAACTACATGTTTTTCCGGATCAATTGGGGTTCCGTTCAACCAGAGTTCAAAATGCAAATGTGGTCCCGAAGTATAAAGCTCTCCCGAATCTCCCAGGATGGCAATACTCTCTCCTACTTCTACATGTGTCCCCACATCCTTTAAAAGTCCTGCATTATGCTTATATACCGAAACCAGGTTATTCTCATGCTGTATTTGTAAAACATAACCGGTATCGAGTGTCCATGAGGCCAAAATAACAGTACCACTCAGAGTTGCATGAATAATTGCACCCGGTATGCCAACTATATCTGTACCATAATGATTATCCAGCACATTGAACTTGCTGGTTATCATGCCCTTTAATGGAGTAAAAAAACGCAAATCAGGGATACTGCTTTCATTTGCTTCTACTTCGATGACAGCAAGATTATACTGTTCTTCCTGTTCAATCTGGTGCCTTAACAGAGAATCTTCAAGAGATTTCTCAAAACTAAGATCTTTATAATTTATGCTTGTATCCTGCTCATTTTCGGATTCTACCGGCTCTTCACCCGACACAATTCTCCTCATATTCTCAAAGTACCTGTCTCTCATTTCCAGCTCTTTTTGAAGAGAATCAAGCAACATTGCATTCAGAACAATGTTCCTTCTCTGGTTTCCATCAGGATATCCCGGAATAAACTCTCGGAGATTGGTAAAAGAAATCAAAATTGTAACCAGAACAATAAGCAAAATAATAAAAGACCCGCTCAAGCTTAGAAAATCAAGTTTTGTGAGTTTGATTTTCCACACCTCCTTAAATGTATAATCATTAATCAGGGTAAGTCTGTACTTATGTCGCCAGGTACTTGAAGAGCCTTCTTTTCTTGCCATGATATTCCAATATATTTGAAAGACCCGGCTAAATAGTTTAGCCGTCTATAAACTTTCTGAATAAATTAGTCCACCAGGACTTCCACATTTTCACTCTGCCACAATCCGTGCTTAGTACAATAAGACATTGCTGAAAGGTTCATTTTCCCTCCCGGCACTATATAAAAATCTACTTCAACATTACCGGGAGTATTTCCTAGTGTTCCTGAAAGAAAACTGGCTTCTGCAAGCAATGTCTGTCTGTTCCAAAGCTGAACATACTGAATAAAATGGTCATGATCATCCGGATGTGGATAATCTTTACCAAGAGTGACCTTTACTTTAAATTTGTCTCCTTTTTTTGCATTTGCTTCACAGTTTACATGAGGAGTATGACGATCATAATAGTCCTTTTTTGCTTCGCTTTCTTCTGCTGAAACATCTACCGGGTTTACTACATTAGGCATAATTTTTTGCTTTTAGATTAATAAATACCAGCCTGCTTAAGGCTTATGAGGGCACAAAATTACAATATTTATTTTGAGAAAACGAATACATGATGTACATTTGCACCCACATTGCGGGGTGGAGCAGTGGCAGCTCGTTGGGCTCATAACCCAAAGGTCGCAGGTTCGAGTCCTGTCCCCGCTACTAAGAAAGCCTTCCGAACGATAAGTTTGGAGGGCTTTTTTCGTATTCCTATTCTGCTGATGGAGGTAAAACAGTGTAGCCCAATTGACTTAGCCAATTCAGATCATTATTAGCAATCCACTCAT
>JAUVKW010000141.1 GCA_030596025.1 Bacteroidota bacterium
ATGTCCAGAAAAAAGAGAGTCCCACTTCAGAAGATATAGAATTGATCCATTTTATAGATAAGGAGGATATATATTTGAATCAGGATAGTATTTATACTCCCACTGCCTGGTATGGAGCATTATATTATTCAGTTATTGAAAAAAAATGCAAGAATCTGACCTATTATATAGTTCTTGGATTTGATTTGAACAATTACTTTACAAGTAAGAAGTTGATTGATGTTTTCACTTTTACTGAAGAAGGCCTGAGATTTGGGGCCCCAGTATTCCTGGATGATGAGAAATGCACCAGCAGAAAGATCTATGAATTCTCTTCCCAGGTGTCTATGATGCTTCGGTATGATCAGCAGTATGAAAGGATCGTTCTTGATCATTTATCTCCATCAAAGCCTGAGTATGAGGGTCAGTTTCAGTTTTACGGACCAGACTTTTCTTATGATGGATTCGAGTATAGAGATTGCATGTGGTACAGTGTTGAGGATATTGATCTTAAAACCGGTAAAGAATTCTAATAGTTTTTTGTAAATTGCAAAGGCTGTCTGTGTTTATAAGACACACATTTGCCGGTTATTAATTTCATAATCAATTTCATGGCTAAGTCAGGTTCAAATCTTACCTATATTTTCCTGTTTGATCCTACTCGTTTGATCAGTGATGAAGTTAGGGGCCGCTTTAAAAACACCCTTAAGTACAAACTCGAGAATTTCATTGACCTGGATGAAGTTACCCAAACCCTAAAGAAGCTTCCCATTGGCCGTAAGTATACAAGAGTTTGCATATATGTAATGAATGGTGGTACGGGAAGTGAAAACAGGAACAATGACCTGGCAGATTTTTATTCCGGAATAAAGAAAATTGATAAGGAAATGAATGTGATTTGCCTGGTAAACAGGAGTGAAGAAGAAACAGAAAAGAAATCTGGCATTCCTCCTTCCTGTATTGCTGTCCCAAACAATGACAATGCAATACTTCGCATAACGAATCATATTCTTGGGATTGTAAGTAAGGAAAACCTGGAGCGTAAGTATTTATCTGCAAAACGATCTGTCCAAATGCTCTTGTTATTTATTCTTTTTATTCTTGCCCTGGCAATTGGTTCGTATTTTTTATTTCCCCAGTACTTTGGATAATGAATACTCATTCACTTGCTAACACTCGTGTCATACAGATGTTTTGAGTTTAGGATGGTTCCCCTCCTGCGCTAAAGCTTCGGAGGACAAAGCGGGTTCAAGATTGTTCCCCTCCTACGCTAAAGCTTCGGAGGACAAAGCGGGTTCAAGATTGTTCCGAGTTTAAGATTTAAGACCTGCATACCGGGTTTGCTGGTGTAAAACCTGTCAGTGTCCGTAGGTCCTGACAGTGTTTTTTAATGTTAAATCAGGCATAGCAACCTGCATAATAATTAACCCGATGTTTAAGTGGGTGTTCCATCATTCTCCCGAAAAATAAAAAATCTTCGATTTTTGTGATTATTCGAGGATCCTCGAAAATCTAATCCCGCAAAGCGGGAAAGATTTTCGGGACATCATTCCATTATTCGTGCATTCGTCTTCCATTTGTGCATTAGTGGCTATCTTCTCTTTTTCTTTCTGACTCTTTGTCAGTATTTATGGAATGGCATATACTTTGTCATCCACAGGTACAAATGAAGTTATTTTCTAACCTAAGTAAAATATAGAGATGCAAAAAGGAAAAATAAACATTACTGCAGAGAACATATTCCCGATAATTAAAAAATTCTTGTATTCCGATCATGAGATTTTCCTCAGGGAAATGATTTCAAATGCTGTTGATGCCACACAAAAACTAAAAACCTTGCAGTCAGCAGGTGATTTTAAGGGTGAAATTAAGGATTCAATAATAAGGCTTAAGCTGGATAAGAAGAAAAAGACTCTGACATTTTCAGATCATGGTATTGGCATGACAGGTGATGAAGTTAAGAAGTACATAAATCAGATTGCTTTTTCAAGTGCTGAAGAGTTCCTGGAGAAATACAAGGATAAAGCAAATGCGATTATTGGGCACTTTGGACTTGGATTTTATTCTGCTTTTATGGTATCAAAAAAAGTGGAGATCCATACACAGTCTTATAAGCCCAATACAAAAGCCGTATTATGGAGTTGTGATGGAAGTCCGGAATATGAATTGACCGAGAAGCCAAAAAAGGATGTTGGGACAGATGTAATTCTATATATCGATACAGAATCAAAAGATTTTCTTGAAGATAGTAAGATCAATGACTTGTTACGAAAGTATAGCAGGTATCTGCCGATTCCAATTGCATTTGGGAAAGAAAAAGACTGGAAAGACGGGAAAGAGGTTGTCACTAAAAAGGACAATATTATTAATATTACCCAGCCTGCATGGACAAAAAAACCTGCTGATTTAAAAGATGAGGATTATAAAGAATTCTATCGCGATTTATATCCTATGCAGGAAGAGCCCTTGTTTAATATTCACCTGAATGTAGATTATCCATTTAATCTGACCGGTATTCTATATTTCCCAAGGCTTAAGAACCAGGTTGAGGTGCAGAAGAATAAAATCCAGCTATATAGCAATCAGGTTTACGTTACGGATTCAGTGGAAGGGATAGTTCCTGAGTTTCTAACATTATTACATGGAGTTCTTGATTCACCCGATATTCCTTTAAATGTGTCAAGAAGCTATCTGCAGAGTGATGGAAATGTGAAGAAAATTTCGAGTCATATCAACAAAAAAGTTGCCGATCGCTTAAATGATATTTTTAAGAAAGACAGACAGGAATTTGAGAAAAAATGGGATGATTTGAAATTGTTTATTGTATATGGAATGATCTCTGATGAGAAGTTTTATGAAAGAGCTTCAAAATTTGCCTTCTTAAAAAATTCAGATGGTCAGTATTTTACCTTTGATGAATATCAAAAATTAATAAAGGACAATCAAACCGATAAGAACAAGTCTTTAATTTACCTGTATGCTAACAATAAAGATGAGCAACATACTTATATTGAGGCAGCAAAGTTAAAAGGATATGACGTATTAATGATGGATGGGCATCTGGATACTCATTTAATAAGTCATCTTGAGCAGAAATTTACTGATTCACGTTTTGTCAGGGTTGATGCCGATATAGTTGATAAGCTGATTCAAAAAGAGGATGCCAAAGAAGCTGCATTTACCGGTGAGCAACAAAACATTCTTAGTGGTATGTTTAAGGGAGCGCTTGTGAATAAAGAGGGTTTTGATGTAGTCTTTGAAAATTTGAGTGAAACAGAAAGTCCTTTGTTAATCACTCAATCTGAATTTAGCAGGAGAATGAAAGATATGTCTGCCCTTGGTGGTGGCATGGATTTTTATGGGAATTTGCCTGACAGTTTTAACCTGGTAGTGAATGCAAATCATCCACTGGTAAACAAAATACTTGCAGATTCAGAAAAAGTAATGGCAAAGGATCTGAAGTCTCATAAAGAGAAGCTGGAATCATTGGAAGGGCACAAAACTGAACTTGAAAAAGCCAAAGAAGGAAAAAAAGACGAGGAAATCAAGCAGGAAGAAAAGGATAAACTGACAGATGTTCAGAAAAAAATCGATGAGATTGAAAATAAAAGAAAAGAAATGCTTGAGAAATCAGGTAAGGAAGATGCCATGGTTTGTCAGCTGATCGATCTTGCACTTTTATCAAATAATATGCTAAAAGGAGAAAACCTGGCAAAGTTTGTTAAGAGAAGTATTGATATTATTTAAGGCTCAACTAAAATACGAAATATTAAGGCTGCCTTTCCTGTATTGGGGAAGGCCGTTTTTTTGCACCAAACTTTCATGTAATAAAGTATACAAACCACCCCGTCTCCTGATCCTTGATAATATTCGTATGGCCATTCTGTACTAATAGCTGTATTATAGCTACATCGAATAGTGGGCTTACCCGGGGCTATTAATATCTCGAAAACTATTGAAAACAGGGGAGGTGAGTTGGAAAAACAGCACCAGGCTTCAGCCTGGTGTTAAGACATAAGTATGAGTCAGGTTTTGGCGCAAATTTTGCCTTGTGCTAAACCTATAGATATGCCCCGGTGAAAGGTTTATTGAAGGCTGCAAAATTTGTGACAAAACCGAAAACAAGAGGTCCGCTACATCTGACTAAATAACCAAATGAAGCTTCCCGGACCGCATGAAATAGGACTAAATATTAGATTTAGGCGAGACACCTAAAAAGCAATGAAACACATTCCTAAAATCTCCTCCTTTTTTTATGACTAACTCCGGCATTTATGCCGGAGATCGTACATTCCATACTATTAAGGACTTTAGTCCAACTTTCTCATATTTATGGCTAAAGCCAATTTCTGACTTGATACTTTCCCCCCAGCATAAATGCCGGAGTTAGTCAAAATATCAAAAACACATCGCCTCAAATAATCTCACCAATTTCGGCCTTTAAAAAATCAATAGCTATCTGAGTAGGGTGTTTTTCCACCTGCATAGATCTTTCAAGAATGAGCTTACTTAGTTTAATTGCCGGGTCATCAGGTTTCACAGCATCAAAAGATGTATTTATAAGCTTTGACACCCCTGAGCGGGCATTTTTTACAATTTCCCAGGCTCGGGGAGTAATATACACCTGCTGAGACATATTATGTTCATACTCAGCCCTGATAGCCAGTAAAATAGCCTGGTGTAACTGCAGGGCGTTCATTTCCGGTTTGCTAGATCTTAAAATCAAAGAGTCAGGAGTAATCCGTTCCAGAAATAAAACAAGTCTTTCATAAGCCTGCAGCCTTACCGGAGTTATCGTTTTTTGATTCTGCATCAATACCTCAAATTTATTCTTTGCCTGGTCCCTTTTGATCATCTCTCTCAGTACAAAAACAGAGGTCAGAAAAACTATCAGGGCAGGTAGTGTGTATTTTAATATTTCCAGTGCTTCCATAGCATCAAATTTAGTTTTTTTCACGAAAACATGTTGTACAATACTAATAAATATTGCATTATCATTACTTTTTTTACAAGTTTTGTATGTCCTTGAAAATCTGGCAATTTTAGCTGATTTTTAAAAAGGACATTTGAAATTATTAACCAAAGCTTTTCGAACATGAGTATTAGTATTATTGGAAGATCGATTGGGGTGTCAGCCACACTCTTGCTGAACGAGAAGGCTGCCATTCTGAGAGCTAAGGGAGAGCCTATAATCCATTTGGGAGGTGGCGAACCACAGAGCAAAACACCAATAGATGCCATCACCAGTTTTACCGGTTTGTTAAATTCCGGTGAGATAAGGTATACACCTGTGGATGGTACTGTTGAAATGAAACAGGCAATAATCCGCTACACGCAAGAGTATTATGACCGCAAAGTTGAGCCTGAAAATGTGATTGCTTCAAGCGGCGCCAAGCAGGCAATTATGGTTGCTCTGCAAGCTATTCTTGATCCCCAGGATGAAGTGATATTCCCTGCTCCTTATTGGGTGAGTTACCCGGAGATGGTAAAACTATGCGGAGCAGTTCCTGTTCCTGTGCATCCCGAAGATGGTTCTTTCCATCCCAGGATGCAGGATATCATTGAAAATGTAACTTCCTATACAAAAGCTATTATCTTAAATTCTCCGAACAATCCCACCGGGGTAATGTATACAGAAGATTTCATTAAAGAAATGGTGGAGTTTTGCGAGAAGGAGGGTCTTTATCTCATTATGGATGATATTTATTCCCGCCTGTTATTTGACGGAAAGAGGCCCATTAATTGCTATAAATACGCCAAAAACCTGGATGAGAATTCAAAATTGATTGTTATTAACGGGATATCCAAGCAATATGGAATGACTGGTTTCAGGATTGGCTGGGCGGTTGCAAGTAAGAAGCTTATTTCTGTGATGTCTAATATTCAGGGGCACCAGACTGCCGGGCCTGCAGTTTTACTTCAGAAGGCTGCAATAGGTGCTATAAACGGAGTCCAGACAGGAGTGGAAAGCCTGAGACTTACTCTTGAAAACAACAGGAATGTAATGCTGGCACGCCTGAAGGCATTTGATGGATTGAAGTTCACAAAGCCTGATGGGACTTTTTATGTGTATGTTGATTTTTCTGCTTATGATAAGGATTCAGCCAGATTGTCTAAATTTTTGCTTGACAAAGTAAGGGTTTTAACAATGCCGGGAGTTGAGTTCGGAAAGGACGGCTATCTGCGCTTATCTTATTGTGGTGGGATTAAAGGAATTACTCAGGGCCTGGAACGAATTAAGTGGGCCCTGGATCCGAACTCTCCGAATGAATTATATATTGGTGAACGTAAATTAACGAGGGACTGGTTATGACAAAATATTTAAAATTCGATACCCCGGCCATGAAACATGCCGGAGATTTGGCCAGTGATTATGGCCTTTCAAACCATGGATTGGAACATCTTGACAAGGTTTTTTGGAATCTTCCCAGCTCTGCCCTATATGAGGAAGCAGTTTTCAGAGGTGAAGGGAAAATGGTAGAGGGAGGACCTTTCCTTGTGAATACAGGGAAATGGACAGCTCGTGCTGCAAATGACAAGTACTTTGTGCGGGAACCATCTACTGAAGAACAAATTGATTGGGGGGAATATAATCGCCCCATGAGTCCTGATAAATTTAATGGTGTACTTGCCAGGTTGCAGGCCTTTTTTCAGGGAGAAGAGCTTTTTGTGCAGGATGTCTATGCAGGGGCAGATCCAAGGTACCATGTTCCTTTCAGGATAATAACTGATAAGGCCTGGCAAAGCTTATTTGTGCGAAATATGTTCCATACTATTAATAATCGCGATGAACTTAGACAGTTTGTTCCTGAGTTTACTTTAATTGCCTCACCATCATTTAAGCTTGATCCAAGGGTTGATGGAACATTAAGCAGTACAGGAATAATTGTTGATTTCTCAAAGAAGATGGCAGTAATTGCAAATTCAAGTTATGCCGGAGAGGTAAAGAAAACAGCCTTTACCATAATGAACTTCCTGAAACCATTACAGGATGTGATGGCAATGCATTGCTCAGCAAATGTAGGTAAGAAAAAAGATGTTGCACTGTTTTTTGGACTCAGCGGAACCGGAAAAACCACTCTTTCTGCCGACCCAACAAGGAGCCTGATTGGAGATGACGAGCATGGGTGGAGTGATTATGGAGTATTTAATTTTGAGGCCGGATGTTATGCTAAGGTAATCAGACTTTCTGCAGAACATGAACCTGAAATTTATGATTGTACCCAGAAGTATGGCACTATCCTGGAGAATGTGATCTTTGATATGACTACCCGGAAGATAGATCTGGATGATGAAAGACTGACTGAAAATACGCGTGCCAGCTATCCATTGGATTTTATCCCGAATGCCATTCCTGAAAAAATGGTGGATGCTCATCCTAAAAATATAATCTTTCTTACCGCTGATGCACAGGGGGTATTGCCTCCGATTGCCCGGTTGGACATGAACCAGGCAATATATCACTTTATCAGTGGATATACATCAAAGATTGCCGGTACGGAATTAGGACTGGGAATTGAACCCGAAATTACCTTCAGTGCTTGCTTTGGTGCTCCTTTTATGGTTCATCATCCTTTCTATTATGCTAATTTGTTAAAGAAAAAGGCTGAAAAATCAGGGGCAAAGGTTTGGCTGGTAAATACCGGATGGGTTGGCGGAAAATTTGGAATAGGGAAGAGGATAAGTATTCGTCATACCCGTAACATGCTGAATGCAGCCCTGGAGGGGAAACTTGATAAGATAGACTTTAGGAAAGATGAATTATTTGGTTTTGAAGTGCCAAAAAGCTGTCCTGATGTTCCGGAGGATGTATTTGACCCGGCCAGTGCCTGGGGGAATAAAGATGAGTACTGGAAAAAGTATGATGCTTTGGCTTCCAGGTATATTGAAAACTTTAAGCTTTTTGCAGATGGCATACCAGATGAAGTTGTAAAAGCCGGACCAACAAGAATAAAAAAGTAAACCCAAATACCATATAAGAAAGTAGAAGGGAGTCCATTGGGCTCCTTTTTTTCTGTTTAAGGAATTAGCTTTGAAGACGAATCCCTCCCGGAATTCTTCAAGAACAGAACATTTCGTTCCTATGGAACTCATTGCTATATCCTTTAACCCGGAAAATGCATACATTTTCTACGATTAAGACTATACCAACAAATTTGGATCATTTCATTACCCAAAATTTGGGTAAGTCTAAATCGGGATTTACTTCGTGAGCTCCCGTTGGTCGGTTCCCGCTTTGCTTCCCATTGTCCTTAGCGCATTCATACAATGCACTTCGTTTTTGTATGAATAAAGCGGGTTAATATAAGGATCGGTACATATCATCCATCTTATTTGCCCTGACAGGGCAATATTTGAATAACCCCCATGATCCTGGTACCCC
>JAUVKW010000181.1 GCA_030596025.1 Bacteroidota bacterium
CGATTGTGGAGATTGCACAGTTCATTGTACCAAAGGATTTGCAGTGGCAGATAAGGTGAAAGATGTGCATCGCATTCTGGAAGTTCCTTCTGATTTCATTGTTTAATAACTATAGTGGAATGAATCATGAAAAATAATAAATGGACTGGTCTTTTATTTATAATATTCCTTACTCTTTTTATTGGCAATAGCCTGGCCCATGCTGCCCGGCCCGAAACAGAAGATATTCAATTTCCCCAACTTGCCGGATTTGACATTAAATTGGAGTATCCTGTCTATTACCCTGACAATCTTTGGGATTATATCAATGGTGCTGCAGATACTTATCTGGACTATGGCTTTTCAAAACTCAATATTGCTGAATATGTAAAAGGAGAGAATACTTATAAGGCAGAAGTATATATTCATAAAAATGCTATATATGCTTTTGGAATGTATGCAGTTGAACGATCCCAGGATTATAACTTTATAGATCTTGGTGTCCAGGGATATTCTGAGCCTTCCCTGGTTCATTTTGTTAAGGGTACATACTATGTTAAAGTAAGTACTTATTCAAATGATCCGGAGGCGGATAGAATAATTGGCGAACTTGCTGTTTCTCTAGAAAATATGCTGGAAGGGGAGAAATCTATTCCGGAAATTTTCAAATTGTTTCCGGAGATGGGGAAAATTAACAATTCAGAATATTTTGTCTCCCGGAATTTTCTTGGGTACTCTTTCATGAATCGTGTTTTTTACTGCAGGTATGAGGTAGATGGTAAAGGGTTTAAACTGTTTGTTATTTCTCCTGAAGGATCTGGTGATGTTAATACGAGTTTGGATAAACTACTTGAAAAGGCCGTGAGTTATGAGGAAACAGAAAATGCAGTTTATATAATCCATGATAGGTATAATGGTATTTTATATGCAAGCAAGGATGCAGACCAAATTATAGGTGTTCAGGGCCTTGAGGATCTTTCTATGGCCACAGAATTTATTGGAAAAGTAAAAATGAATAAGGCCCAAAGATAAATATTGAAAAGTCCAATAATGAACTACTATTGTCAGAACTAATGAATGATTTGTTAAATGATTTTTACACTTATAGACTGATTGTTAATCCCGTAGGGATTAGATATTTCTAGATTATTATATTGGCCTGGTTATCTAGTCCTATAGGGACGGTATATATAAAATATTAAAAAAAATATGCTTAATAATTCATATTAGAGCCTTAATATAATCTAATGAATAAGATGAGGAAGATCCTTTTCGCCGGCAGTTATTTCAATTTGCAGAATATTTTCTTTCGGGGGAAGGGGACAAGTTGCAAAAACTGTGAATGCACAGGGAGGATTATAGGCTTTGTTGAAGTCAATATAGTATTTTCCATTTACATCCCGTGATCCCACTTCCAGGTACCTTCCTCCTCCATAAGTTTCCACTCCTGAAGTTTCATCAGCTATAATTAACCATAAAGCATCTTCTGTTCCCATAGGAAATAACTCAAAATTTGATCCATTTATATTAAATTCCAACACTCCAATTACCTTTTCCTGACTTACCATTCCCAGTACATTAGTAACAGAAATATTTTTTGGAGTATCAAATTTTTTAAGGTTTGCTTCCAAACGCCAGTTTATATCTATAGGATAGCATGGAATGGAGTCCAGTCTGTTTAACGCAGGATGTTTGAGATCCCTTAATCTTACCCCAAACCGGTTTTCTCTTTGAATAATAAACCAGGCCAGTGAATCATGGCTTAATACTGTTGGGGAACGATGTATATCAATCTCCATATTTATTTGGTTAATAGCCTTCCCATTATGATATACATCTACCTTATCGTATGATTTAAACAATACTTTATTGTCATACAAGATAAAAGAGCCCAGGAAAGCCGGGGCTTGTTCCGGGAATTGTATAGTATTTGCCAAATCACTTCCAACTGTATTTTCACCCTGATTCAACCAAAATAAGCCAGCAAGATTCAACCATCCATTTTTCCCTTTGAGGTATTCAAGCCTTTCATTTTTCCAGGTTTGTATGGATTGTTTATAGTCACTTGTATTTTCATTGGCTGACTGATTATCTGAAGAGTTGCAGGCAGACAGGAATATGAAAATAAGAAGGATTATGAGTCGATTAAGCATGAAGGATTTTTTTAGTTAAACTAAAGATTGTCCCGTTAGGGACTATATGTTTATAGATAATGAAATACCCTCATAACAAAGTCCCGTAGGGACGTAATATAAAATATCATGGATGTATTATTTAAACAAATATATTCAATTTAAAAGATATTCAATCTCAACTCATTCCAATACCCACCTCTAACTTGTCCGCCGAAACTTTAGTGAAGGTGGATCGCTCACCTCTTCTTATCTTTCGCCCCTTCGCCCCATCTCCCTTTCTTCCCCTGCGCCTTTTCCCCAGATACCCTACTTATCAACATACCTACTTCCTACTTGTTTTATTGCACAAGAAGCTGGAATCTACCCTAACTCCTGTGTGCTTTGCATTTTTTTTTGTATTTTGAAAAAAGAATTATTCCTTAATTCATTGAAACCATGAAAACCAGAATATCCGACCTTACTGTTCATGAAATTATCAGATACCTTAAGGTAATTGATGACTCTGAAGGAGCTTTAGAAATTCAAAAACTCCTGGATGAAAATCCTGATCTGCGTGATAAAAAAATCAGTGAGCTGGATGATAGCCCAAAGTTAGCACGTGCAAAATGGAGAGGCACTGAGCATTCATTTGGGTATTTCAGCCCGGAACAAAAAGGCATTGTCCCCATACAATACGCAGGAACTATTGAACCAGAAAAAGATCTTATAGGCAAAAAGGTAAATATTTTGCTGGGAGGACTTTTCACTATGAATTATCCAGGGGCAGGTCGTCATAATGTATTGATGAGTTTTGAGATCAATCATGCCCATGATTCAGATTCAACAAAAAAGCAAACAATACAGTTTCAGCAACGTTTTTTGTCAAAGGAAAAGGAGGGAGCAGGTGGAATGGGAAACTCAATATTCAGGGGACTGAATGTGCCATCCCAGGGACTGGAATTCTGGGTAAAAACAATAAATGTAAGCAATAGCAAGGATGAAGGGGCACTGAAAGTTCTTGAGAGTGATGCTGTCAGGCTCGGCCTGGACCTGGTAAATGCGTCCCTCCCAACACTTTCCTCACTTACAAATATTGGAGAAGCATTGTTAAACATGGTGCTAACAAAAAACCGGAATAAAATTGTACAGGAGTTTTCATTGGGATTGAATTTTGTGGAAGGTACAAGTCCGGTTGCAAAACTACGTAGAGGTACTTATATAGCAGCCCAGGTAAAAATGGACGATATGAATTGGGACCAGTGGGTGTTTGACAGTTCTATTGGAATCATAAGGCATTTTGAAGATACTGATCATCGTTTACCCTATAACCATATTATTTTTGTGGTGAACTCCCTTCAGTAAGGTTGTTTTTTGAACTGAGCTTAGGGCTGTCTTTTTTTTTGCCACCAGCTCAACCTGTATAGTCATTCTTCATTGATTGGCAGGCTATGACTCCAATCCACCTTCGAGCAATTATTTTAACATCTTTGCCGTATTATGTTATTTGCAATTTTTAAGACAGCCTCTGTGAGAACAAAGCTATTTTTTCCATATATATTGTCCTATTCTGGATGAATGTTCAGGAATCTTTTTCATATTTGCATATTCTAATCCAATAAAATCAAAATGAGAATTTTACGATTGTTATTCTTTATAATGCTTTCTGCTCTTATTGCCTGTGGTACTCAAAAGAAAAGCCAATCAGAAGTAAGTCCCAAGCCTCCGGTGGTTCAGTCGAAGGAAACCCCAATTGAGCCCACTCCGGAAATTCAGGAGAAGGAGGAAGTGATTATCGAAGAACCAGGGGAAGAGGTATCTATAAGCAAATATTATGTGATTATTGGGAGTTTCAACATAAGAGAGAATGCTATGCAGCACCAGGAGGATATTGCACAATTTGGTTTTGTTTCAGAGCTCTTGCAAAATCAGGAAGGCCTGTACCGGGTCTCAGTTTTGGGTACCAATGATGAACAAGCTGCCAGGCAGGAAATATTCAGGATCAGAGAGAATCACCCTGAATACGAAGACACCTGGCTATTAAAACGTATAAAATAGGTAGCCCTTTGGCCAGGATTTTGAACCTGTAAATTCAAGATTACAATAACAGTTTTTTATAAACATAGCACCATGCTTTAGAATGGTGCTCACTTTGAAAAGACTAAACACTATTCAGCGATAAGACATATGTCCCCCTTGAGGGGGAACCCGAAGGTCGAAGACCCTGACCTTATGCGTCAGTGGAGGGGGTGGAAAAATGAACTTTCTCAACCAAACTCTGCCAGGACCTCACTACGTTCGGACTCTGGCAGGTTTTACTCACATTAGCCTTCAATAAGCCAAGTATTATTTCTTCTTTAGAAACTCCAGTTCTGTAAAATCAAAATCTGGATTTGGGATATCGATTTTTAGTTCCGATACTTTTCCATCAGCATCCAGTAGAAACTGGACTTTACCCGGTGGCAAACCGGGCATATCGCTAAGAATGATCTGAAAGGTGTTGAAGTGCCAATGAGTAAGATATCCTTTATAGATAGGCGTAGGCAGAAGATCCAGCATGAGTTGTCCGTTTTCCAGACTCACTTTGGTATTTCCATACATTTCACCTCCATAAATACCCGTAAAACTTTCAAGTGGGAGTGAGGCCTGGGTATTTGGTATCCTGTTTTCGATGTCCTTTTGAATTCGTTGATTATCTGCTTCCTTTCGTTTTGATGCCCTATTTAACCCGAAACTACTCCAATCATTTTCAGGGGCTCCAAAATACCTGTCCATTATTTCATAGGCAAGATAGCCTGGAAGACTATTAATGCTGTTTGTAAGAATAACCATTCCAATATTTTCTTCCGGAACAAGCAATACCCTTGAGATCTGGCCTTCTAAACCCCCTCCGTGAGTGACCACCAGTTTCCCATGGTAATCATACAGGCTCCATCCCAGTCCGTAACCGCTAAAATGTTTGCTTGGCCATAATTTCATGGATGCCTCAGAAACTTTGAAAGGATTATTCATAGTCCACATTTCTATAGATGAGCTTCTTGAGAAAAATTCCTTATCCTGATATGTCCCACGTCCAAGCTGTAACATGATCCATTTTGACATTTCCTTAACACTTGAATTCACAGAGCCAGCAGGGGCTATATTGTCCCAGTCAACCCATGGTACAGGATGCATTTTGCCTTCTACCTTACTATGACCCATAACCTTGTCTGTGGACTTGTTAAATGTCTTTATGGATGTAGAGCTATTAACCATTCCCAGGGGATCAAAGAATTTTTCCCTGATGAAATCATCCCATGATTTCCCTGTAACCACAGGAATGATCTGTCCGGCAGTTAAAAACATTATATTGGAATATCCATATCCGGAGCGGAAATCATAGGTTGGTTCCAGGTAGCTGGCACGGCGAATTACTTCATCGCGACTGTGATTACTTCCATACCATAGAAGATCGCCGCTAAATGTTTTTAGTCCGGATCTGTGACAAAGAAGATCCCGAATAGTCATATTTGCTGAAACATAAGGCTTGTAAAGTTGAAAAGTGGGCAAATACTTTTGTACCGGATCATCCCAGGAGATCTTACCTTCATCTACAAGTATGGCCAGGGCTGCTGCAGTCATTGCCTTGGTATTGGATGCTATTCCAAAAATAGTTGAGGTATTCACAGCTTTCCCGGTCTGAGTATTTTTAACTCCATAGGCTTTTTCGAAGATCAATTCATTATCCTTAACAATGGCGATTGCCATCCCTGGTATTTCCCATTCCTGGTATGCATTGTTAATATAAGAATCTAGCTTTTCAAGATTCAGCCTGCCATATTCCTGGGCGTTGCTTAAAGAAACAACCAGAAGTAGAATGGGAATCAATAAGCCTGAACAGATAATTTTTCTTGTTTTCATTTTACAAATAAAGTGTTTTTAAATTCATTGTACATGCAAAAAAATGATTTTATCTTTTCTTAAGAATTGAAGTACAAATGCTAAAGCATGGT
>JAUVKW010000163.1 GCA_030596025.1 Bacteroidota bacterium
CTCCTGACATCCATCCCGGGTAGGCAAAAAACAGGAAAGCTCTGACAGTAAGTGCCGGATTTATAATATTCATTCCTGTTCCGCCAAATACTTCCTTGCCAAGAATCACGGCAAAAGCAATGGCAATAGCCAACATCCACAAGGGAGTGTCAATGGGAACAATGAGAGGGATGAGAAAACCTGAAACAAAATAGCCCTCATTTACCTCATGCTTCCTGATCTGTGCAAAAATAATTTCAATCCCCAATCCAACAACATATGAAACTACAATGATTGGCAGCACCTTTAAAAAACCAAATCCAAACTCTTGCAGGAAAGTGGCATTTTCGCCAAATGCAAGAAAATGCCAGTGGCCGGTATTCCACATACCAAATAAAAGGGAAGGAACCAGCGCAATCATAACCATGGTCATTGTCCTTTTCATATCTATAGAATCCCGAATATGGGCACCCCTTGATTTTGTGATTGTATTTGGGACGTACAAAAAGGTCTCGACAGCATCGAAGGATGAATGGAACATAGAAAGCTTGCCACCCTCTTCAAAGCTAGGCTTGATTTTATCAATGTAATTCCTTAGAAACTTCACCTTATTTTAGTTTTAAGTTTTAAATTCTAAATATTAACCTAGTTCTTTGATCATCATATCAAATCCTTCACGAAGTATGGACTGCACCTCAATTTTTGATGTACATACAAACTCACAAAGAGCCAGGTCTTCCTCCGCAACCTCATATATACCAAGATTCTCCATTTTATCAATATCACCAATAATAACAGCTTTCAGCAATTCAACCGGATAAATATCCATAGGGAGAACCTTTTCGTATTGTCCCGAAACAACAAAGGCCCTCTGTCCCCCATTCAGATTGGTGTTGCTTACAAATTCCTTCTTCGGCATCATCCATGAAAAATAAGACATAGAGGTGCTGAACTTCTTCAACCTTGGCATTATCCATCCAAACATCTCATGATTATCTCCTTCCGGAATAACAGTCACCTGATTGTCATAATACCCGATAAAACCTTCCCTGCTTATCTTCTCACCGGTTAATACATTCCCACTTATAAACCTCAGACCTCCGTCATTCACATTTCCATCCACCATATTCCTGACTGAAGCGCCAAGGATTGTTTTATAATATTTTGGTTCTTTAACCTCCGATCCTGCAAAACTCACAATTCTTTCAACATCCAGAGTGCCCTTTTCAAACAATCTTCCTATTGCCAGAATATCCTGTGGCTGAATTACCCATACAAGCTCAGCTTTGTTAATAGGAGATATGTGGTGTATCTGCACTCCCACGGTTCCGGCAGGATGTGGCCCCTCGAATTCATTAATTTCTATTCCATTGATTGTGGTAAAAACACTTTCCTGTGCGGTTCCTTTCCTGATACCAACATGGACTTTCCCGTCAGTCAACATGCTTAAGGCATTTATTCCTGTTTGTAAAGCAGCCTTCTGATCTTTCAGAATGAATTCATTATCCGGAGCAAGAGGAGCGGAATCAAATGCAGAAAGAAAAATTGCTTTGGGAGTCTCTTCAGGCCTGGCAATAATATTAAAGGGGCGTTGTTTAATAAATGGCCATAAGCCACTGCATAAAAGATTCTCTTTAATCTCCTCACGACTTAAACTTTTCGGATCTCCCTTTTTGAAACTGAGGGACTCCCTTTTCCCATCAGATTCCACAACAACCTCCATTATTCTTCTCCTTTCGCCACGATTTATAGCAAGGACCTTACCACTTACCGGAGAGGTGAATTTTAACTCAGGGAGTTTTTTGTCGAAGAAAAGAACTGAACCTGCTTTCACTTTATCATCTACCTTTACAGCAAGTTTAGGAGTAAGACCCGGAAAATCGGGAGGCTTTATTGCATACAAACCCGAATCTTTTAGAGTTTCAAGCTGGAGTGCAGGCTTTCCTTTCAGCCTGATATCCAATCCCTTTTTTATTTTGACAAGCATGTATTCGTAGGTTTTTATTTAACTATTCAAAAATATAAAATTTTTGTTTTGAAGTCTATGCTAATTGTGAATTAATTCACGTTACTATATTATACAAATTTGTAAATATGATTAGAAATAGATAATATTGAAGCTCATGTTATTTAACACATCTTCTTATTCTATATTAGTCTGGTTCTAAATACCTGACGAAAGTTCCGGGTTCAAGATTGTTCAAGACTGTTCAGAGTTAAGGGATCAGAGTTTAAGCTTGTTCCGGGATGGAGGTTAGGAAGTTGAATCTTTGAGCCCGGAGGGCGAGAAGATCACGAGACCTTCGGAGGTGGCCCTTTCCCGAAAATCAAGAATTAGCTGAAGGCGATTCGATAGATTTTCGAGGATCCTCGAAAAAAGATGAAATCGAAGATTTCTGTTTTTTCGGGATGGGTGCGAAGTAACCATTAGAGTTGAATTGTTGAATTGTTAAAAAAGATATAAAGAATGCTACGCAAAGGAACGCTAAGAAAGCGCAAAGAACCGCAAAGTGCAACCGGGTCAGGAACAGAAGCCCGATATGGTTCTTTTATGGCACTTTTATTATTTATAATTACCTTGTTGATGCCAGGAACAATAGCAATAGCTCAACCAACTATATTGCCTGGTGACTCTCTCCTTCACACCAATCATATATTCTCTCCGGACATAAAAACCGTTCAGCTTCATAAAAAAGGTTGGGAAATTTCTTACCCCATACTAAAACTAAACTCCACAGAGAAACTTAAGCTGAGTTTTGATGATCTCAAAGATAATATTGGCAATTACTATTATACATTTATTCATTGCAATGCCGACTGGAATCCTTCAGATTTGATGGAAACAGATTACCTGGAAGGTTTTCCTGAAAATCAATTGACAAATTACCAGTATTCCTTCAATACTACAGTTAAATACATTCATTATCAATTGACTTTCCCTAACGAGGATGTAAGTTTCAGGATCTCCGGAAATTACATTTTGTATGTTTATAATAATTATAATAAAGAAGAACCTCTGCTTACCCGAAGGTTTATGGTTACTGAAAACCTTGTGAATGTAAAAGCTCAATTAAAACGACCCACCGTTACACAGTTCTGGGAATCAGGACAGGAGATAAGTGTTTCAGTGAATTACTCAATGTATCAAATCGCAAATCCATTTAACGAAGTGAAAGTTGTGCTTAGTCAGAATGGCAGGTGGGATAATGCAGTTGAATTTGTAAAGCCATCTTTTATGCGAAGCCGGGAAATAGTATATGACTTTGACAGGAAAAACATCTTCTCAGGTGGTTCAGAATATCGCTATTTTGATGCAAAAAGCCTGAGATATCAAACAGAGTATGTGCAGTTTATAGATTTTATAGAATCTATCCATCATGTTGCTCTTTTCCCATCCAAACCAAAAACAAACACTGCATACTTTTATGAACAGGATGTAAATGGGAAGTTTTACATAAAAAGACAGGAAGGAGGAGATAGCGATATTGAATCTGATTATATGAGAGTGTATTTCACACTCAATACCGGCTTTCCTGAAGGAAGTGGTGATGTTTATGTATTTGGGGCTCTTTCTGACTGGGCCTGTAATGAAAACAATCGCATGATCTTTAATTATGAAACCACCTCCTATGAAACCTCAATGATACTCAAGCAGGGATACTATAATTATGAGTACGTACGATGTGATAAAGGCAGCTTCTATGCCAACAATACAGTTCTTGAGGGAAGCCATTACGAAACCGAAAATGACTATCTGGTTTTTGTCTATCATATGGCTCCCGGGTCTCGTTATGACCGGCTGGTGGGATGGCTTATGGTGAATAGTGTGCATAAGGCTAGATAGTTGAAGGGTCCCGAAATGGTCCAAATTTACAATTTGGGGTCCATTTCGAGGATGCTCGAAAAACATAGACAATCAAAGATTGCTTGTTTTTCGGCATTGATGGGTTGAGGAGTTGAAAAGTTGAGGAGTTGAAAAGTTGAGGAGCTGATAAGTTGAGGAGTTGATGATGAGTTGAAAAGAATAAAAAATTCTCACAAAAATTATTGCTTATGAAACCTTATGAATTTTCCTTTGAGAGATTGAATGTTTGGAAAAAGGCCAGAAAGCTGGCTTCAAATATCTACACAATTACAAGTTCTTTTCCAGAATCAGAGAAATTTGGGATCACAAACCAGATAAGAAGAGCAGCCATTTCAGTCACTGCCAATATTGCTGAAGGCAGTTCACGCTTTTCAAGAAAAGAACAATCCCGTTTTTATCAAATTTCCTATAGCAGTCTAATGGAACTTCTAAGTCATTTATATATTTCTGTAGATCTAAAATACCTTGAAGAAAAATCTCTTGAGGAAATTAAGTCAGAGATCCTTGAAGTATCAATGATGCTAAATGCACTTCATAAGAAATAGTTGAAGGTTTCAATTCAACTTTTCAACTCATCAACTTTTCAACTATCTTCCAGGTATAAAATCATGAAAAAACTCATATTATTTTTAAAAGCATGGAGCTAATTTTGAGGACTGGAAGCAAACAAAAAACAAAATAATTTTAAGTTAAAAATCATGATAGAAAATCTTTATCAAGTCCCCAAAGCTGTGAATGAGCCCATAATTTCTTATGCTCCTCGCACCAAAGAAAGAGAAATGCTTCAAAAAGCAATTGAAGACGCGCGATCACAGGAAATAGAAATTCCAATGTATATTAACGGGAAAGAAGTGAAATCCGGGAATCTGGTTGAAATACATCCTCCTCACGACACAAAACACTGCCTGGGAAGATATCATAAAGGAGATGCAAGTCATGTTAAAATGGCCATTGATGCGGCACTAAATGCCAAAGCTGATTGGGTAAAAATGCCATGGAAGGCCAAAGCAGCAATATTTCAAAAAGCAGCATCACTGTTGGCTGGGCCATACCGCGACAGGATGAATGCCGCAACCATGCTGGCCCAATCCAAAAACGCCTTTCAGTCGGAAATTGACGCTGTATGTGAAGCCATTGATTTTTGGAGGTATAACGTTCAGTTTATGTCAGAAATTTATGCCCAGCAACCAAACTCATCTGAACATGTGTGGAACCGTTTGGAGCAACGCCCATTGGAAGGATTTGTATTCGCTCTTACTCCCTTCAATTTTACATCCATTGCAGCCAATCTGCCCACTGCCCCCGCTATGATGGGAAATACAGTGGTATGGAAACCTTCCAACACCCAGGTATATTCGGCAAGGATACTGATGGAGATCCTGATGGAAGCAGGCCTCCCTGATGGAGTAATTAACCTGATGTATGTTTCAGGTCCCGTAGCCGGTAAAGAAATTTTCTCACATCCTGATTTTGCAGGAATACATTATACCGGATCTACCGAGGTCTTCCAGTCCATCTGGAAAGAGATAGGTAACAATATTTCCAGGTACAAATCTTATCCAAGGATCGTTGGTGAAACAGGAGGAAAAGACTTTGTCATGGTCCATGAATCATCCAGTCCAGCCCAGGTAGCTACAGCCTTAACACGTGGTGCTTTTGAATACCAGGGCCAGAAATGTTCTGCTGCCTCCAGAGCTTATATCCCTGACACCTTATGGCCTGAAGTCAACAGAATTCTGGGTGAGCAATTAAAGAGCATCAAAATGGGAGGCGTTGAGGACTTCTCAAATTTTGTAAATGCAGTTATTGATGAAGCTACATTTGATAAACTTGCCACTTATATCGACAATGCAAAAAAAGATAAGGATGCAGAAATCATCTTTGGTGGCAATTACGATAAGACAAAAGGATACTTCATTGAGCCAACAGTGATCATTGCAAAAGATCCCAAATATGTGACCATGGTGGAAGAATTGTTTGGACCGGTGCTGACTATCTACATATACTCCGCAGATAAATTTGAAGAAACCCTGGACTTGCTCGACAATACTTCTCCCTATGCCCTTACCGGATCGATATTCGCAAAATCACGGGAAGTAATCGAACTTGCAAGTGAGAAATTAAGCAATGCAGCCGGGAATTTCTATATCAACGACAAACCCACAGGTGCAGTGGTAGGCCATCAGCCATTCGGAGGCTCCAGGGCTTCGGGCACAAACGACAAGGCCGGATCAGCCCTCAACCTGTACCGCTGGATATCTCCAAGAACCATAAAGGAGTCCTTCCTCACACCTGAAGAATACAGGTATCCGTTTTTGGGGGAATAGGAAGAAAAAGATAAAAGGGGGAAATTCTATTGGCATACGATGGTCATTCAATAGTCATTCAATAGTCATACAATAGTGATACGATGGTCATTCGATGGTCATACGATAGAATGACACGATTCGCCGGAGGCGGAGAGTGATTGACATGAGCGGTAGCGAATAAATGACGCGACCGAAGGGAGCAAATGACGTGATTCGCCGTAGGCGGAGAGCATATTGTCCAGATTAGTTATAACTTTGATCCGCTTATGATTCCGATATTACGAAAAATAGTACATTTCTTCAGAAACAAATTTCTTCTTACCATAGCGATTTTTGTGGTTTGGATATTTCTGTTCGACAGCAATAATCTATTAGATCGTATCAAAGATATACGTAATCTCAACCAGTTGAAAAGCGACAGGGAGTATTACATTGAAAAAACCACACAGGACTCACTCAGGCTCAAGGAGCTGAAAACCGACAATGCCAACCTGGAGAAATTCGCACGTGAACAATACCTCATGAAACGCGATAATGAGGATATATTTGTTGTGGTGA
>JAUVKW010000044.1 GCA_030596025.1 Bacteroidota bacterium
AGTCACATTTTTTTGTCTAAGAGACCTTGTCACAATTAGTCAATCTTAGATATGTTGGGTTTGTATTAAAATCATGAAACTATATTTGGTATAAAAAATACGGGCATTCATTGCGGTCCGGTATAGCTATTTGCCTTTATTAAACCTTGTTGCCGGACCTTTGATCTGTGGGTCGAACCTAACCCCGGGTGGCGCCACTGAAGCTGTTATTTTTCAAGAAACCTAAAGTAAATAAACTTAAGCGATGGCTGTATTATAGCTACATCAAATAGTGGGCTTACCCGGGGCTATTGATATTTAACCCTTACCAGGGTTATTACCACTATCTTCACAACCGGCATCAGTCCGCAGGCCGGGACCCACTGGGTATAGATTGCTTTATGCAACCAAAAGCTGTATGAGTTTTCCCTACCTTGTTTATTCAATTAGCTTAATAAAATCCTTAATCACCTGTTTTAACCACTATCTTATGTACGAGTTCTTTTGGTTGAGCAATCGAGCCCAAAGTGGGTGGCCGATGACTGCAGCCGGCGAGTTTTCTTTGGTTCGTTTCTTTTGCTCGTGCAAAAGAAATGAACATAATGAAATACATATATGGACTTTATGTTTTATTAATTATTGACTTGCCTAATTTTAGATTTAGGCCGGACACCCAAAAAGCAACACTATTATACATTAAAGGGCAGACTATGTGTCAGTTAAGGCTATTGCATTGAGATTTGCTCGGAAAACAGGAGTTGTTTAATAATTTAAATTCCCTGTAGGGGATAAACATTTGAATATATGAAATCAAAAAAGGGGCCATTTTGGCCCCTTTCCTTTGAAAATATGTCAATTCTAGCTGATTTTTGAGACATAAAACTCTCTGTTCATTCGGGCAATATTTCCAATAGAAATTTCCTTTGGGCACTGTGCTTCACATGCGCCTGTATTGGTGCAATTCCCAAATCCTAATTCATCCATTTTTTGTACCATGGCTTCTACTCTTTCTTTAGCTTCAAATTTTCCCTGCGGTATTTGAGCATATTGAGAAACTTTTGCTGATACAAAAAGCATGGCGGAAGCATTTTTACAGGCAGCCACACAGGCACCGCAGCCAATACAAATGGCACTATCAAAAGACTTATCTGACTTTTCCTTATTTACAGGAATGGCATGTGACTCTGGAGCAGATCCCACATTCGTAGAGATAAATCCTCCGGCTACCTGAATCTTGTCAAAAGAGTTTCTGTCGACGATAAGATCTCTAATTATAGGAAATGCTTTTGATCTCCAGGGCTCAACCACAATTTTTTGGCCATCTTTAAAATATCTCATGGAAAGATGGCAGGTTGTAATGCCTTTTACCGGTCCGTGAGGATATCCGTTGATATACATCCCACAGGCACCACAGATTCCTTCCCTGCAATCTGAATCAAAAGCAATAGGATCTTCGCCTTTTTCAATGAGGCGGGTATTCAATGCATCAAGCATTTCAAGAAAGGACATTTCTGGTGAGGCTCCGTCAAAATCATAGTTTACAAATGTACCTTTTGAGTTGGCATCCTTTTGCCGCCATATTTTCAGTTTAACTCTCATTGGTTCGTATTTATTAAGTTCAGAATTTCAAGTTAGTTAATGTGGAGGATTTTATTTATATGATCTTACTTTTACTTCAACTTCCTCATATTTAAGACCTTCCTTGTGTAATTGATGGGCTTGCTTGCTGTTGTTATATTCCCAGGCAGCTACATACATAAAGTCTGCATCGTTTCTTTTTGCTTCCCCTTCTTCTGTTTGACTTTCTTCCCTGAAATGAGCTCCACAAGATTCGGTACGATTAAGGGCATCTGTTATCATAAGATCGGCTACGTCAAAATAATCTGCTACTCTCCCCGCTTTTTCCAGCTCCTGATTTAATTCATTCAGACCACCCGGAACCATCAGGTCTTTGTAAAAGTCTTCTTTAAGTTCCTTAATCATTACCCTGGCCTTATTCAGGCCCTCTTCGTTTCTGCTCATTCCACAATAGTCCCACATTATTTTACCAAGCTGGCGGTGAAAAGATGTAGCGCTTTTTGTTCCTTTAATGGAGACTAATTTTTCCAATTGATTCCGAACCTCTTTTTCGGCTTCCTCAAATTCCTTAAGATCTGTTGAAATTCTGGGAGTGCGAATATCATCTGCCAGATAGTTTGCAATAGTGTACGGAAGAATAAAATATCCATCCCCGGAAGTTTGCATAAGCGAGCTGGCTCCCAATCTATTTGCCCCATGGTCTGAAAAGTTAGATTCTCCTATCGCATATAAACCGGGAACAGTGGTCATAAGTTCATAATCAACCCAAAGACCTCCCATGGTATAATGACCGGCAGGATAGATGCGCATTGGTTCATCATAGGGACTTGTCCCTGTTATGGTTTCATACATTTCAAACAGGTTCCCATACTTTGATTCAATAGCCTTTTTCCCCTGTTTTTCCATGGCATCTCTAAAGTCGAGATTTACAGCCAGTCCTGTGTCACTTACTCCATAACCGGCATCACAGCGTTCTTTAGCTGCCCTTGAGGCAACATCCCTGGGAACCAGGTTTCCAAAGGCAGGATATCTTCTTTCCAGAAAATAGTCTCTTTCCTCTTCAGGGATAGTGTTTGGATGTCTCTTATCTGCTTTTGCTTTAGGAACCCAAATTCGCCCATCATTACGTAAAGATTCAGACATGAGTGTAAGTTTCGCCTGAAAGTCGTTTAGCTGGGGGATGCTGGTTGGATGTATTTGTACAAAACTCGGATTGGCAAAAAAGGCCCCTTTCTTATGTGCTTTCCATACAGCAGATGGGTTTGAATTTATGGCGAGGGTTGATAAATAATAAATGGTACCATACCCTCCGGTAGCTAAAACAACGGCATGTGCTGAATGTCTTTCAATTTCTCCTGTAATTAAGTTCCGGGTAATAATTCCCCTGGCCTTGCCATCTATAACAACCAGGTCAAGCATTTCCTGACGTGGGTACATAGTTACCATCCCCTTGTTGATTTGCCTGTTGAGCGATGAATAAGTTCCCAGCAGGCACTGTTGACCGGTTAGTCCTTTGGCGTAAAAGGTTCGAGATACCTGTACTCCACCAAATGAGCGATTATCGAGATTTCCTCCATAATCACGGGCAAAAGGCACACCAATAGCTGTAAAATGATCAATGACATCATTGCTGACCTGGGCGGCACGATATACATTAGCCTCACGGGCACGATAATCTCCTCCCTTAATCATATCATAAAACAAGTGATAGATACTATCTCCGTCATTTGTATAGTTTTTAGCAGCGTTTATTCCACCCTGGGCAGCTACTGAATGTGCTCTCCGGGGGGAGTCCTGGTAGCAAAAATTCTTAACCTGATAACCTAATTCTCCAAGAGAGGATGCTGCACTTGCACCTGCCAGGCCTGTTCCTACAACAATTACATCCAGGTGCTTCTTATTAGCAGGGTTTACCAGATTAGCAGTAGCTTTGTACTTAGTCCATTTTTCAGCAAGAGGACCATCAGGAATTTTTGATTTTAATTTCGTCATGATATATGGAGATTTCTAATTCTTATTAGTTGGAAAAATATATGATTAAAGGAATGATAGCATATCCTGCAGGAACAAGTATGGAGTACCCCAGACCAATAAATTTGATACATGGTGTATATGTTTCATGATTTAATCCAAGAGTTTGAAATGCAGATTGAAATGCATGATGTAGATGAAAGCCCAGAATAAGGAGAGCAACAATGTAAAAGACAACATATCCTGGAAGTTGGAATAATTCATGTGCCATTCCATAAAAATTTTCATGGTCCCCCTCTATCAATCCCAGTTTAATAAAATAAAAGTTCACAAAATGAATGATAAGGAAGATTAAAATAATACCTCCTGTGTATATCATGTATTTTGAAAAGAAAGAAATCTGTGTTTCTGCTGTTTTATTATAACGGACAGGCCTGGCTAACCAATTCTGAATTTGGAGAATTACTCCCCAGAGAATATGTATTAGAAACCCTCCCATTAATACAAGCTCAAAGACCTTAATGACAGGGTTTGAAGCCATAAAATGTGCTGCCTTGTTGAATGGCGTAGGATCATCAGACAACAGGAATAGATTAATCCCCAGGTGAACAAGTAGAAAAGTGATTAAAAAAAGGCCGGCAAAGGCCATTACAATTTTTTTTGTAAGCGAGCTGCCTAAAAAACTACTCATGAGTATTTTATTAAAGAATGATAATTAACTTGCAATTCCCTGTAATATAAAAGATTCTCAAATGTATTTTATTAAATATGTTTTTACAATGTTGCTCAACATAATCTTATTAATTTAAACTTAATCTAAAAAGTGGATGAAATTGCCTGAAAAACAAGATGGTGGCCTATTTAGATATAAGGGAAAAAGGATTCATTACAGGGATGAGGGGGAAGGAGTTACTTTGGTTTTGCTTCATGGATATCTTGAATCTATTGAAAAAAGGACAACTATATTCCATTTACAGAAATTCAAACTAAAGTTAAAATGCCTGTTAGAGGGAAATTGTTTGCTTTAAAAAATAGTGGTCACCAGGGCTTTTTATGGAAGAAAAACAAAATATTATAAAATACTTATTAGCCTTTATCTACAGACTTTAATTAGGCTCTTATGATAAAGGAAGCATAACAATTACTAGCAAGAAACTTAAGCCCAAGACTCATACCACCCCGTCCCTTACCCAGTACAATTAAGTGAATTTTGCACATAAGACATTGTGGTAGGTTTATTTTGAAAGATATTCAATAGCCTGATTAAAAGTATAATCTATATTATTCCAGATAGGATAGAACCCCTTATTATCAATTATATTTCTTGCTATATATGCCTTGATTTCTGTGTGAATAATATGTTTTGATTCGAGAAGATCCTTTGCGTTCCTGGGAACCCCATTTTCACTGGCATAATCCACAAAACTGGCAAGCAGGTTTTGAGAATCAAGAAAGGCTTCAATATCTTCAGCATTGGGATAATCAATTAATTTTGCCCTGTTTTTATCCACATATTCAAAGGCAAACCTATACATCAAGCCTTTATTTCTTACCTGCCTGAAATAGTTGGTAATGCCAATTGTATCAATTGGAACAAATACATCAGGCATAATCCCGCCACCTCCATAAACGACTTTCCCCCCCGGGGTTACAAATTTCAGGGAATCTGCAAATTGTATGCTGTCTGCTTCCATAAATTCACCATTTATGTATCTTGAATGCAGATCCATGTAGTAATCATCATTCCCGTTGCTATAGGATTTTTGAATGCATCTCCCCGTAGGAGTATAGTAGCGTGCAATGGTAAGTCGTATCACAGAACCATCACTTAGTACAAGAGGCTCCTGTACCAGCCCTTTTCCAAATGACCTTCTTCCCATAATGATTCCTCTGTCATTGTCCTGGATTGCACCTGCAATAATCTCACTGGCCGAAGCAGACCATTCATCAATAAGAATCAGAATTTTTCCTTGCTGGAACTCCCCGGCACCATTGGTAAGGGTATTTTCCCTGCCATGAGCACGACCTTCCGTATAAACAATTAAGGCCCCTTCCGGTAAAAACTGATTTGCAATATTGGTTGCAGCATCTAAATACCCTCCGCTGTTTCCCCTGAGATCAAGGATAAGCTGGGTCATACCTTTACTTTTAAGATCTTCCAGGGCTTCCATGAATTCATTGTAAGTAGTTCTGGCAAACTTACTGATCTTAATAAATCCTGTTGAGTCATTTGCCATATATGAAACATCCACACTGTAAAGAGGAATTTTGTCTCTTGTAATGGTAAAATACAGGATCTCATCAACAGATTTTCTTTTTACTCCAATAACGACCTTGGTTCCACGGGGCCCTTTTAATTTTTTTACAATATCATCCGAATTAATATTCAAGCCTGCTACAATTTCGTCTTCAATTTTCACAATACGGTCACCTGCTAAAATTCCCACTTTTTCTGAGGGGCCACGTGGAATCACAGAAATAATTACTATGGTATCATTTGGCATATTAAAAGAAACGCCAATCCCCTCAAAATTTCCCTCAAGTGGCTCGTTCACTCTTGCAACATCAAGAGCTGGAATGTATATTGAATGAGGATCGAGCTGGCTAAGTATAGCCGGTATGGCTGCTTCTTCCAGATTTTTCAGATCGACAGAATCAACATATTCTGCTTTCACAAAATTGAGAATCCCATTCAGTTTAGTAATTTGAAAATACTGCGGATTATAACCTGATACTTTTGCTCTCTCCAGATGTATACCAAAATATATTCCTGCAACAAGTATTACAGAAAGGAGTATGGGTAAATATATGCTTGATTTTTTATTTTTGTATCCCATGGTTTGGGGTTCTAAATTTCGAAGTGTACAATCTCAATGTTTGCACGGTTTAATAATTCTAGACCTTCCTCAATTCGATATTTTTCTGAAAAAACAACTCTTTTAATTCCGGATTGAATAATCAGTTTGGCGCATTCAAGGCAAGGAGATGAAGTTACATAAAGAGTAGCCCCCTGGCTGCTGTTATTTGATTTAGCCACTTTGGTTATTGCATTTGCTTCGGCATGAAGAACATAATTTTTTGTTTTTCCTGTTTTGTCTTCGCAAACATTTTCAAATCCCTGAGGAGTACCATTATAACCATCTGAGATGATCATTCGGTCTTTAACGATAAGAGCCCCTACTTTTCTGCGTTCACAATATGAGTTTTTTGACCAGGTGCTTGCCATTTCAAGATACCTTTTATCAAACTGGGGCTGGCGGTTTCCGTATGGTTTAGAGTCTGTTTTTTCCATTTGGCCTGCAATTTACAAAAAAAACCCTCACAGGGGAGGGTTTTTTATGTACCCAGAGCCGGGGTCGAACCGGCACGGCATTGCTGCCACTGGTGTTTGAGACCAGCGCGTCTACCAATTCCGCCACCTGGGCATTGTATTTATTATCATGCAATATTTAAGAACGAAATATTCTCTAGAATAATAGTTTGCGAAGATAATTAAACCTTTTTTCGGGACAAAACATATTATAAAAAACATTCGATATGCTGAATTTGAAGAATAACTCCTGGGATTCTTTTAGAAGAGAATATTACGCCGGAACAGATTCTGGAGATAAAAAGTCTATCTAGCCGGAATGATTTTTTTTTCTTATAGATTATTTGTTAGAAAGAACAAAAAAACCATACACTATTATGCAAGGTCTGATGTTATTTAATGTTATGTAACAAGCAGACATAAAGTATATAATAAGATAGTAACAACGGCTTTTAATACTGCTTTTAATACGTTGTTTTATTAAATCTTTCTAATGTCTTATATTATTGACAGACTCAAATAATGGGTTCACCATCTGGGTTCATTTTTTGCCCGGAAGGGCATCTTCTTCTACATGGCCGTTTGTATAATAAAGAAAAATATCATCACCCCCGGCATCGGCATTAAGGTCTTGAGGAGTTGCAGAAGTTCCATGGGTGCAAACATACCAGGTAAAAGTATTAGAGGTTCCAAAGCTATATATATAATTAACCCGAAGGCCGGTAACTAACTTGTCTGCATTGTCGTTTCTTCGTCTGTAGGCCAGAAAAATAGAATGGCCACCAGCTCCCCGGTTCAGATCATGGTTGATCATTTCGAACCCTTCCGGAAGTGTGGATAGGCTTTCTCCCCAGTTATAATTTATAATCGCAACTTCAGCTATGGGGGTAATGGTATCATTTTCCATTCCAGGTAAATAATAAATGTAAATAAAGGCACCACCGGCATTTCTATTCAGATCATAGTTCAACCTGTAATAGTCCCGGTCATTTATTTTGTACGGATTGGCAGCTCCTGATCCCTCAACAATTCTCAAGTCTAAAATGCATACTCTGGGTGAGGGGAATACGGAAATTTCTCTGTCGGTAGCCCATGTAGCATAAGCTGCTTCCAGTTCATTCTTCCGGGAATTATCATCACAAAAGTACCAAATAGGAATAAGGCCATTCTGGGTGTAGTTGCAAAACACCAGGTTGTTTCCGATGCTACCGATCCATGCATCAAAATCATCCTTATTGATAATATGCTGTCCCAATTCACTTGATCCACCATACACTTCCAGGTGTTTTTCCAGGCTGGTTGCAAACTGGTTATAATCCGATTCGGTGATCACACTTGTATTTAAAGTACCGGATCCCAAGCCCTTTGAAAAACTTGCCTCAGCATATACACCTATGCTCACGCTTTCTTTAATATCCCTAGTACGTGCGGAGACACTGTAATCAAGCCGGCCGCCAACCACAAGTCCCGTCAAACAGTGGGTGCCATAGATTTGGAAAATTTCAGCAGGAGATACAGAAGGATCATTAATCTTAGTTTTTGCCTGGGACGTCAGGTATGGTTTGAGATCATCAGCAGTCCAGTCAGTTGGTATCCGCAATTGGTATTTATTGATCATGCTGTGATACGTAGCATATGAATAAGAATCATAGCAATATCGATTCTGGCTGAAGTTTGTTTTAACAGATCCGCTAAAAAACATATAACTCCCTGACAAGCCTACGGAAACGCTCAATGAATGTGAATATTCTGAAATACTGGTACCGGAGGTAGTATTAAAGGTGCTGTGTTCCAGCGTTTTCATTTCCAGCAGACCTTCAGCATTTAGTTTTTTATAGTCTAATATAGAGGCTTTTACTTTCGAAACATCGGCGAATGATTCGAAAACATCATAACCAGATCCTAAATTCTCAATACCACTGATCAAATCGGGGTTCTCAATAGGTGTAAAAGGTCCTGGTAAGAGAATGGGTTCTTTATTACAACAATTTAAAAGAAGGATTAAGATTATAAGGCTGCCTACTCCGGTAAAAACAAAACCAATACATCTATGGCTTACCGGATAAATTAACTGGGATAGATTTTTCACGATTAAAAGTGTTTTTTATTGAAACACAATAAGTTAACGCTTTTTTTCGACAAATCAAAACATTGTTGTAAAAATTAATGAATTTAAGAGGTGCTATTCTCATATTTTAGCCGGCACTATCCCATTTTCTTATTTTAATTCTCTTAAGTATTCAGGCTAAACTCAAAAATGACTTTCGTCCCTTTTTTCTAAAAGAGATTCTTTTATATTTGTATGATTCGTAAAACCACAAAAAATTTACTTTATGGAACCCGTAAAAATTCGATTTAAAGAAACTTTGAAAAATCTGGGTTTGAAAGAGATCAATCAGGGAGTTACTACCGGTACAGAATGGATTGATACTAAAGGAAGTATTTCTGCCTCAGAGTCGCCCGTGGATGGCAGTATACTTGGAAAAGTTCAAACTGCAACTCTTGAAGATTATGAATATGTGATGAAAAAAGCTGAAGATGCTTTTAAGGTTTGGAGAGAAATTCCTGCTCCGGGGAGGGGCGAGATTGTTCGCCAGATAGGCCTGGCATTGCGTGAAGCAAAAGAGGATCTTGGAATGCTGGTTAGTTTAGAAATGGGAAAGATCTATCAGGAAGGTCTGGGTGAGGTGCAAGAGATGATCGATATTTGTGATTTTGCGGTTGGACAGGCTCGTCTTCTGAATGGTTACACAATGCAATCTGAAAGGCCAAATCACAGATTATATGATCAGTACCACCCTGTTGGGATTATTGGCTTGATTACTTCCTTTAATTTCCCGGTTGCTGTTTGGGCATGGAATTCGATGATTGCTGCTATTGCCGGAGATGTTGTGGTATGGAAGCCAAGTTCTAAAACACCTTTGACTGCAATTGCTACTATGAAAGTAATTCATAAAGTACTAAAAGATAATAATGTTCCTGAAGGAGTATTTAATCTTGTGGTTGCAAAATCTTCTATTCTTGGAGACAATTTTGCTGCTGATAGAAGAATTCCATTGTTTTCTGTTACCGGTTCTACCAGGGTTGGTCAAAGAGTTGGTGGTATAGTAGGTAAAAGACTTGGACGGGCAATTCTGGAATTGGGTGGCAATAATGCGATTATTGTAACTGAAAGTACGGATCTTAATATGGCAATTCCGGGGATTGTCTTTGGAGCGGTTGGGACAGCAGGGCAGCGCTGCACTTCTACAAGAAGGTTGATTATCCATGAGGACATATATGAAGAGGTTAAAAAGAGACTGGTTAATGCCTACAAACAGGTAAGCAATAAAATTGGTGATCCTACAGATGAAACTACCCTGGTCGGACCGGTAATAGACGGATCAACAGTTCAACTCTTTCAACATGCTATTGAAAAAGTAAAAGAAGAAGGAGGGAAAGTACTTTATGGTGGCAGAGTTTTTAATGAGGGAGAATATGGTTCAGATTATTATGTTGAACCTGCATTAGCTGAAGCAAATAATAGTTTTGAGATTGTTCAGGAAGAAACCTTTGCCCCAATATTGTATCTATTAAAATATAAAACTATTGAAGAGGCGATTGAAATACAGAATGATGTCCCACAGGGGCTTTCTTCTTCCATTTTTACATTGAATGTGCGCGAAGCAGAATTATTTCTTTCTGCAAAAGGTTCAGATTGCGGCATTGCCAATGTAAATATTGGAACATCAGGTGCTGAAATTGGTGGCGCATTTGGTGGTGAAAAAGATACTGGTGGTGGAAGAGAATCGGGGTCTGATGCATGGAAAGCATACATGAGGAGGCAGACGAATACCATTAATTATGGTACAGATTTGCCGCTTGCCCAGGGAATAAAATTTGATATTTAGAACATGGTTTTAGAAAATATAGGGGCTTTGGCCCCTTTTTTTATACCTGGAAAATGAAGACTTAGACAAGTTTGGTCTTCGACAAGCTCAGACTGACGATCGACAGGTTTGGGCTGAATCTATCGAAGTCCTCAGACTGACTGATAGCTGTGGTGAAATAATTCAATTCAGGTAATGGATATGAAAACCAATAAGTAAGAAAATGTGGATAAAAGATAAAAAAGAGACCGGAGAGCAGTCACCCTGAGCCTGTCGAAGGGTAGACGAAAAGCCATGAAACGGGAATTTCTAAAGATAATCTTAAAGGAGTATTTACTACTTAAATCTAAATATAGCCGTTTCTATTATCCTGCATGAGAAAGCAATTTAGATCTTACCAGTTTCATAGCCAGTTTTTTAATACTTTCCGGATCAAAGCCGCATTCTTTGTAAAGCTCCATTTGTGTTCCATGATCAATAAATTTGTCAGGAATTCCAAGCCTTTTTACCTGTGTAGAATAGCCTTTATCAGAAAAGAATTCCAAAACAGCCCCACCAAGTCCTCCAATTATCGTTCCATCTTCAACTGTAATCACATGCTTGAATTTTTCACCTACTTTATGAAGTATAGAATCATCTAATGGCTTGACAAACCTCATGTCGTAATGAGTTACCTGAATGTTTTGTTGCTTTAGCTTCTCAACTGCATCCTGCACAAGGTTCCCGGCATAGCCTATTGATAAAATTGCAATATCATCACCCTTGCTAATCAACCTTCCCTTACCAACAGGGATTTCTTTAAATGGGGTTTTCCAATCAACCATTATACCCGATCCACGTGGATACCTGATTGAGAATGGCCCTTTTCCCCCTAGTTGAGCAGAGTACATCAGATTTCGCAATTCTTCTTCATCCATGGGAGCAGATACAGTCATATTTGGAATAGCCCTAAAGTAGGCAAGATCATATGCCCCGTGATGAGTGGCACCATCGCTTCCTACCAATCCCCCGCGATCAAGACAGAATACAACATCCAGCTTTTGAAGTGCTACGTCATGTATCACCTGGTCGTAGGCTCTTTGCATAAATGTAGAATAGATATTGCAAAAAGGAATCATTCCCTGACTGGCCAGTCCGGCTGAAAAAGTAACTGCATGCTGTTCGGCAATTCCCACATCAAAAGAACGATCAGGCATTTTATCCATCATGATGTTCAGTGATGAGCCGGTGGGCATTGCAGGAGTTATACCTACAATTTTTTCGTTTTTTTCTGCCAGCTCTAAAACAGTATGCCCAAATATTTCCTGGTATAAAAGTGGCTGGGCCTTATCGGTTTTAACTTTCAGAATTTCACCGGTAATTTTATTAAATTTTCCAGGTGCATGGAAAGCAGTCTGGTGCAATTCAGCTTGCTTAAATCCTTTTCCTTTCGTGGTAAGGCAATGCAATAATTTTGGACCGGGAATATTCTTAAGATCGTTTAAAACCTGTGTTAAATATCCTACATCATGTCCATCAACCGGACCGAAATATCTAAAATTGAGTGCCTCAAACATATTACTTTGTTTGAGAAGAGTGGATTTAAGCCCGCCTTCCAACTGTTGCACAAGAGAGCGGGTCTTGGGCCCCAGAGTACTCATCTTTCCTAAAAGATTCCAAACTTCATATTTAATCTTGTTATAGGTGGGCGAAGTGGTAATATCAAGTAAATATTCGTTGAGAGCCCCAACATTAGGATCAATTGCTATTTTATTGTCGTTGAGTATTACAAGGAGATTGGTGTTTTCAATACCCGCATTGTTCAAGCCTTCAAACGCCAGTCCTGCAGACATGGCACCATCCCCAATTACAGCAATTACCTGCCTGTCTTCTTGCTTTTTGGCTGCAGCCACCGCCATTCCCAGGGCAGCTGATATGGATGTGGAGGAATGCCCGACTCCAAAAGAGTCATATTCACTTTCCGAGCGCTTTGGGAATCCACTAATTCCTTTATATTTTCTGTTTGTATGAAAATTATTCTTCCTGCCGGTAAGAATTTTATGTCCATATGCCTGATGACCTACATCCCAGATGATCTGGTCATAGGGAGTGTTAAAAACATAATGTAAAGCGATGGTTAACTCAACAACACCAAGACTGGCCCCCAAATGACCTGTATTGGTGCTTACCACATCAATGATAAATTCACGAAGCTCCTTACTGATCTTTGAAAGATCTTCTCTTTTGAATTCTCGTAAATCAGACGGGTCGGCAATTTGATTTAAATAGGATATGTGATTACCCCGGGACATAATATATGCTCAACTGAAACTTATTAAATTTGCTTACAAAGATACAAATATTATTCACTAAGCAGGTTGCTAATAAAGGCTTGTAAATTTCTATATTTGCATTTCAATCTTATCAATGAAATGGCAGGATTGGATTTTTGAATATTTATTCGTGAAAATTACATCACAAACTTTTTGTATAATGAAAAACAGATGGATTACCCAAATTCTTTTTCTGGTCATTACTATTTCTTTTTCCTGTGTTTCATCCAGGCAGTTTAATGATGTACAGGAGAAGAGCCAAAAGCTCCAGGATGAAAGAGACATGCTGAAGGCAGAGAATCACAGGCTTACAGTTAGCAATACCGAGAATTCTTCTAAGATTAAAGCTACAGAGGAGGAATTGAATATACTGAAACGTGAAGCAGGTATAAAGGAAGAGGAATATGAAAGCCTTAATAAAACCTATCAACTCCTGAAGCGGGGTTATAATGATCTAAAACAGGCACAGGAAGAATTGGCCAGGGGGAATGACAGGGAGACAAGAAGACTGCTTAAGCAATTGCAAATAACTCAAGAAGATCTCCAACTCCGGGAGGATGAATTAAGGAAACTTGAACAATCTGTGAATGAGAAAAAAAGAAATCTTGAGGAGATGCAATATGAGGTGGAAAAACGAAATGAAAGGCTACTGGAATTAGAAACTGCCCTGAAACAAAAAGATGCCATGATGGCTGAATTAAAGAATAAGGTTTCAAATGCTTTATTAGGATTCGAGAATAATGGCCTTACAATTACACAAAAAAACGGGAAGGTGTATGTTTCGATGGATGAGAAATTATTGTTCCAAACTGGTAGTTATACCGTTGATCCCAGGGGGATTGAGGCAATCAAAAATTTGGGAAAAGTGTTGGAGCAAAACCGGGATATACAAGTACTTGTTGAAGGGCATACAGATAATGTTCCTTACAGAAGCGGGGGAGGTCATATTCAGGATAACTGGGATTTAAGTGTAAAAAGGGCAACATCTATAGTTAGGATCCTTCTTGAGAATTCAAGTATTGATCCGGAGAGAGTGACAGCTGCCGGTCGTGGTGAATTTTTCCCTGTGGATCTTGCAAATACAACAGAAGCAAGACAAAAAAACCGACGTACTGAAATTATCCTTATTCCTGATATGGATAAGCTGTATAATATTTTAGATAGTTATTAATCTTAAGTGAGGGGGAAACTTTAGCCTTTGCCTCAGCCTCATCATTAGGTAACTTTTCAATATCAAGAGAGAGCAAGCTCCCTGCATTTGGACTAAACTAATTTGGGTTCTTTTACAGGGATTTCTTATTTTAGCGCAATTTTTATTCAAATTATTAAAAATGAGAAAATTAAGCCGTTTCTTAAGAGTCCTTCTTTATTTGCTCTTGGTTATTATGGTGGGTGGATACTTTTTTATATCTCATATTGCTAAAAGAGCAGTACCTGATTATAATAAGGAGGTATTATTAGAAGGCTTAAATAATGAGGTAAAGGTGTTTCGTGACTCGTTTGCTATACCTCATATATATGCCGAAAATGAAGAAGACCTGTATCTAACAACGGGTTATGTTATGGCCCAGGACCGTTTATGGCAAATGGATTTGCTCAGGAGAGCAACCCAGGGGAGATTATCAGAAATATTTGGTGAAGATTTAGCTGATACCGATCAGCTCCTGCGAGCCTTGAAGATTCCTGAAAAAGCAAGGATGATGCTTAATGATTGTTCCCTTGAAAAAAGGCTGGCAGTTGAGGCTTTTGCCGAAGGTGTTAACCAGTATATTGAACAGAATATCAAGAATTTGCCACCAGAATTTGCAATTCTTGGATACAAGCCTGATAAATGGGAGCCCGAACATTCGTTAAATGCTGTAGGCTATATGGCCTGGGATCTGGCTGGAGGAACCTACTCTATTGAGATCTTACTTTTCAAGATTATTCAGGAATTAGGATGGGAGAAAGCTCAGGGCCTGATTCCTGATCATAGTAATAATAAAGCTTTGGTTTATCCGGGTTTTAAAATGGATAAAAGTTTGTTGAAAACTGAAGTTTCAATGTTAGAGTCTGATAAAAAACTGGATGAACTGGGATTGAAAGTCTTTTTAGGGAGCAATAATTGGGCAATATCCGGAGAAAAGTCCCAAACAGGAATGCCTCTAATGGCAAATGATATGCACCTGGGTTTAAGTGCTCCCGGTATCTGGTATCAGATTCACCAGGTTATTGAAGGAAAATTGAATGTTACGGGACTTGCCATGCCAGGAAACCCTCTTGTAGTTGCAGGACACAATCATAAAATTGCCTGGGGGATGACCAATTTGTATGTGGATGATATTGACCTTTATCTTGAAAAGATCAATCCTGAGAATCCAGATGAATATTGGTTTATGGATGAATGGAAGAAAATGGAAGTCAGGGAAGAACTAATTCATCTTAAGGGAGGAGATACACTTATGCGAACAAACCGGTTTACGCACAGAGGCCCGGTCGTTTCAGGATTTAAGAATATGCAAGAAGCCATTTCAATGAAATGGATTGGATATGATTATAGCAATGTATATCGATCGATATATCTTTTAAACAGAGCCGAAAACTGGGATGACTTTAAGGATGCCCTCAAAACTTTTGTTGATGTAAGCCAAAACATGGTTTATGCCGATATTGAGGGAAATATTGGATTGTATGCTGCCGGAGGAGTCCCGATAAGGAAAGGTGAAGAATACCTGATTAAGCCCGGGCAAACAGATGAATTTGACTGGACAGGAAAAGTTCCATTCGAAGAACTGCCACATGCCTATAACCCTGAAAGAGGTTATGTAGCCTCGGCAAACAACAAAACGGTGGATAATTCTTATCCATACTATATCGGTTCGTATTTTGCGCCAGGTTACAGATACAATAGAATTGTTGAAATGCTGCAATCAAAGGAAAAGCTTTCGACTGAAGATTTTATTGAAATGCAGTCTGATCAAAATTCTATGCTTGCTAAAAGGTTTTTACCAGATGTATTGAAAAGCCTTGAAAATTCAGAGCTGAATGGTCTGGAGAATCAAGGATTAACAATTTTAAAGGATTGGGATGACTCTTACGGAATAGAAAGTTCAGCAGCTTTAATTTTTGAATCCCTCTATCATAAAATGATCCGCAATCTTCTTGAAGATGATCTTGGTTCTGATTTATTTAGAGAGTATCATACAAAAGGAGGTTTAATTAGGAATTTCATGGAGCGCTTTTGGGATGAAAAAGACAGTTTGTGGTGTGATGATATAAGAACCAATAATCAGATTGAAAGCTTTGATGAAATTGTTGCTAAAAGTTATGGCCAGGTAATAAATGAGCTGAATGAATTATATGATTCAGAAGTTGAAACATGGTCCTGGGGCGAGATACATCAATTCACAATGGCACATCCATTAGGCAAAGTCAAACTCCTTGACAGGATTTTTCATTTGAACCGGGGCCCTGTTCCTGTTGGTGGAAGCTTTCATACTGTAAGTCCGTATTCTTATCCATTTTCATCTCCATTCAAGGCAAATCATGGAGCTTCTCACAGGCATATTTTCAACACAAAAAACTGGGATAAGTCTATTACAATAATTCCTACCGGGGAATCTGGAATTCCGGCAAGTGAACATTATCTGGATCAGTTCGATATGTATTTAAATAATAAATACCATGCAGACCCATTTACCAGAGATGAGGTGGAGAAGCATGCAAGATACACAACAAGCTTTTCAGGAATTAAGGAATAATAACAAAAACTCACCGGGTGACTGCGAGTCACCCGGTGAGTATAAGTTCTTTAGAATAGAGAAATGTAAAAATGCCAGGTATATTCAGATAGTGAGGATGTCTTTTTCTTTTAACTCAATCAGTTCCTCAACTTTTTTAGAGTAATCATCAGTTAGCTTTTGAACTTCCAGTTCGGCATCTTTCTGGTTGTCTTCAGAAAGTCCTTCTTTTTGAAGTTGCTTAAATTCATCATTGGCCCATTTTCTGGTATTCCTGATACCAACTTTAGTGTCTTCCCCTTCGCCTTTTGCCTGCTTCACCAGCTGTATTCTTCGTTCTTCAGTTAAAGGAGGAATGCTGATATGAATAACTTCTCCGTTGTTCATGGGAGTTAAGCCAATATTTGCAGCGAGTATAGCTTTGTCAATTACTCCAAGAAGATTTTTCTCCCATGGCTGGATAAGGATAGTTTTAGGATCAGGAGTGTTTACATTGGCAACCTGTGCCAATGGAGTTTCAGTTCCATAATAATCAACAGTGATACTATCAAGCATACTGGGACTAGCTTTTCCTGCCCTGATTTTGACAAGCTGTGTTTCCAGGTGGGAAATAGAACTTTTCATTTTATCTTCTGTCTCCTCCAGGTACATTTGAACTTCTTCTTCCATGATTCTATATTTAGGGAATTGGACTGTTACAAACAAAAATATGAATTTACACAAAAAAAACAAATTCGATAACTCCAGTGCTAATTGTGGACATAAGTCCCCGGTCTTTCTCCATGAATAATTTTCTTGAGATTTCCATTCACATTCATATTAAAAACAAATAAAGGAAGATTATTTTCCCGGCATAATGTAAATGCTGTAAGATCCATAATTTTCAGTCCCTGGGAATACGCTTCATCAAAACTTAATTCTTCATATTTTTTTGCTTCCTTATATTTTTCCGGATCCTTATCATAGATTCCATCTACACGTGTTCCTTTTAGTAAAACATCAGCTCTTATTTCAACTGCTCTGAGTGCAGCTGCACTATCGGTTGTAAAAAACGGATTTCCTGTTCCTGCAGTAAGAATAACAATTTCTTTGTTTTTAAGTGCCTCAATAGCTTTTGCTGGAGAATAACCCTCGCCAACAGGTTCCATTTTAAAGGCAGTAAATAATCTTGATGGCACATTCAGAGATTCTAACATAGATCTTATTGCAAGCCCATTGATTACTGTTGCCAGCATGCCCATCTGATCTCCTGAAACTCTATCAAAACCCAGGTGTTCGCCTTGCATTCCCCGAAAAATATTACCTCCGCCAATCACTATCCCAAGTTCTACACCTTCATCATGAACTATCTTTATTTCATCACAATAATTCCTTAGAATAGCTGAATCTATGCCATGGGAATTCTCTCCCATAAGGGCTTCCCCGCTGAGTTTTAAAAGAACTCGATTGAAATGTTTCATACTTTTATGCTTGGTTTACGAAAATAGTTCGGATTGTTCATAAAAGCAAAAAGGAGAGAATAAAAATATTATTCTCTCCTTCTTAGCAAAATGTATTCTTTATGAACTCAGACCAAATCTATCAAATTTGGTAACAGTCAGGTCTTTATTTTGTTCCTGAAGATATTGTTTGATAGTTTTTTTATTGTCTTTCACAAAGGGCTGGTTCAACAATGTATTTTCTTTAAAGAATTTGTTCAATTTCCCCTCTGCAATTTTATCTAAAATGTTTTCAGGCTTCCCTTCCTGTTTTGCCTGATCTCTCCCAATTTCCATTTCTTTATCAATAACTTCCTGGCTAACATCTTTCTTGTCAATAGCTACAGGATTCATAGCAGCAATTTGCATGGCAATATCCTTTGTTACCTGGCTATCAACATTTTCCTGGTTGAATCCAACTGCAGATGCCAGCTTATTTCCAGGGTGTATATATGATATTACAGAAGGAGCAGAGATGCTTGAAAAATAGCTCAGATCAAGTTTTTCTCCAATTATTCCTACTTGTTCCACAACTTTTTCACCAACAGTGACATCTCCCAGTTTCAGATTTTTTAATTCGTCGAGGTTGGTAGGATTGTTAGCAAGGGCAAGTTGAAGAATTGAATCTGCAAACTCAACAAAAGCATCATTTTTAGCTACAAAATCAGTCTCGCAGTTTAATACTATCATAGCTACCTTGTTTCCATCCTGATTTATTTTCGATAAAACCACACCTTCAGTAGCTTCCCTGTCAGCACGTTTATTAGCAACGGCCTGTCCTTTTTTCCTGATTACTTCAATGGCCTTTTCAAAATTGCCGTCAGCTTCCTGGAGGGCTTTTTTACAATCCATCATCCCGGCACCCGTAGTTTTCCTAAGCCTGCTTACTTCAGCGGCAGATATATTACTCATAATAAAATGAAATTAATGGTTAATTAATGAACTTAGTTTTCTTCTTTTTTTGCAGCGGTTTTTTTGGCTTTGCTTACATCCTTTTTAACTTCTTTTTCTGCTTCGCCTTTTCCTTTATTTGCAAGCTCTTTTTTCTCATCAGATTTTACTTCAGAAGCTTTAGGAGCTGACTCTGTTTTCTTATCAGTTGCATCTACCTTAGTTTCAGATTTTACCGCTCTCTTAGCTTTAGATTCAGCTTCTTTGTCTTTTTCCATCTTACGTTCATTCAGCCCTTCCTGAATAGCTTCAGTAAGGTAATCGATAATAAGTGAAATAGATTTTGAGGCATCGTCATTAGCAGGAATCGGAAAATCAATATTTGATGGATCAGAGTTGGTGTCAACCATGGCAAAAACCTGGATGTTAAGTCGTTTTGCTTCACGAACAGCAATATTTTCCTTCATCACATCAACAACAAAAAGTGCAGCTGGCAATCTTACCAGGTCAGAAATACTCCCAAGGTTTTTTTCAAGCTTTGCTCTTTGCCTGGTAATTTGAAGCCTTTCTCTTTTTGATAAATTCTTGAAAGTACCATCGACAGCCATTTTATCAATAGAAGCCATTTTCTTTACAGCCTTTCTGATTGTTGGAAAATTCGTAAGCATTCCACCAGGCCAACGTTCAGTTACATAGGGCATGTTAATATGCTTCACCCGTTCAGCAACCAGTTCTTTGGCTTGTTTCTTGGTAGCAACAAAAAGGATTTTTCTTCCGGATTTTGCAATTTGTTTTAAAGCTTTTGCGGCTTCCTCTAATTTGACAATGGTTTTTTCAAGGTCAATAATATGGATGCCGTTTCTTTCCATAAAGATATACGGCGCCATATTAGGATTCCACTTACGCTTAAGGTGACCAAAATGGACACCGGCATCCAGTAATTCGTTAAAACTTGTTTTTGGCATTTTATATGAAATTATGTTTACATTCTTAATTCTCAATTTTCAGGTAGCCCGTGAATTAACGGAGTCCTGTCAATTTAGATCCTAAACATCCTCAAGATCTGGCTTAACGCTTGCTGAACTGGAAGCGTTTTCTGGCTTTGGGTTGTCCTGGTTTCTTTCGTTCAACAACACGTGGATCTCTGGTAATAAAGCCATTAGCCCTTAGGATTTCTTTGTCTTCAGGATTAAGTTTTACAAGGGCCCTGGCAATAGCAAGCCTTGTTGCTTCAGCTTGTCCCGTAAAACCACCACCATCAAGATTTACCCGGATGTCAAATTTTCCGACTAACTCCAGCAGGGTTAATGGTTGCTGAACAATATATTGAAGTTGTTCGGTTGGAAAATATTCTTTATAGTCTTTATGATTGATTGTAATCTTTCCTTTGCCATCATTTAAGTAAAGTCTGGCAATAGCTGCTTTCCTTCTGCCAATCGTATTAATAACTTCCATACCTTTTATTTAATAGAATTTAAGTTGATCTTTTTTGGTTGTTGTGCTTCATGCGTATGCTCAGTTCCGGCATAAACAAACAAATTCCTGAATTGTTCCCTGCCAAGCCTGCTTTTTGGAAGCATTCCCTTTATAGCTTTTTCAACGATAGCTATAGGATTCTTTGCCATTAACTTTTCAGGGGTGATTATTTTTTGACCTCCCGGATAACCAGAATGGCTTACATACTGTTTGTCAGCCCACTTATTCCCTGTAAGTTTAATTTTTTCTGCATTTATTACTATGACATTATCACCACAATCTACATGTGGGGTAAAATCAGCTCTGTGTTTTCCTCTTAAAACAATGGCTACTTTAGAGGCAAAACGCCCCAAAATTTCTTCGTTTGCATCAACAAGAACCCACTCTTTTTTAACAGTGGCTTTGTTTGCTGATATTGTTTTGTAACTGGTAGTATCCACCTTGAACCTAAGTTTTTAATTAATACACTAATACTCTTGTTATTTCCCCCGAAAATTACGGACTGCAAAAATACAATTATTTTTTTAATACAAGAATATTATCAATAAGAATTCCGGTATAGTGTAAATATTTCTAAAAGATGGAATCATAAATCAGCGAGACTTTGACTTCTAATCAATTATCAGTCTTGCTCTTGCCATAATACCTGAATATGGGTAAACCCTTGCAGACGACCCCTGTAGTGCATTAGCGGGTATTTGCAGTGCTGAAAATTGATTTTTCGCAATTTCCCCAGATTTAGACCTTTCAGAGGGTCCGAAGGACCTGGAAGTGTCGAATATCTTTGCGGCCCTTTGCGA
>JAUVKW010000214.1 GCA_030596025.1 Bacteroidota bacterium
ATGATGAGGCTCTTGGTGATTACCTGCATGAACTAAATAATTTACCTGGTGATTACTCTGCCCCGGAAGGTTGTCTGCTTATTGCATATTATAAAGACAAGCCTGCCGGACTTGTGGCTTATAAGAAAATTGGCAGTGATATTTGTGAAATGAAAAGATTATATGTGAAAGAAGAATTCAGGGGGAATAGAATTGGAGAACAGCTTGTCCTGGAACTCATAAACAAAGCACGTGAAAATAAATATAGATTGATGAGACTGGATACACATCCATGGATGAATACAGCTCAATCCTTATACCAGAAATTTGAATTTAAGGAAGTGGAAAGGTATAATAACAACCCCACCGAAGGAATACGATTTTTTGAATTAAAACTCTAAATCACAAATACTTCCGGCCGCACCCAACAAAAGTAAAGTTTAGCACAAGGCAAAATTTGCGCCAAAACCTGACTCATACTTATGCCTTAACACCAGGCTGAAGCCTGGTGCTGTTTTTCCAACTCACTTCTTCTGTTTTCAATAGTTTTCGAGATATTAATAGCCCCGGGTAAGCCCACTATTTGATGTAGCTATAATACAGCCATCGCTTAAGTTTATTTACTTTAGGTTTCCTGGGAAATAACAGCTTCAATGGGCGCCACCCGGGGTGAGGTTCGACCCACAGATCAAAGGTCCGACAACAAGGTTTAATAAAGGTAAATAGCTATACCGGACCGCAATGAACGCTCGTATTTTTATACCTAACATATTTAAGATTGACTAATTGTGACAATGTCTTTTAGACTAACAAATGTGATTGTTATTTGAAAATTATTCATTTGGGTATCTTTTTCGGAAAACAGGTGGGCTGCTATGTTTCCATTCAGTCCCTGCCGGGACGTAATTTTAGTTTTCTTATCGTTTACTTACCGATAAATCGGCAGGCTATTTCCATTCCATTATTCAATAGTCATTAATCAATAATCATTTCTTTTGTTTTCTCTCCAAGCCACTTTCCTATATCCTCATCTAAAAAAGGAGACAATGCCTCAAACACTTTCTTGTGGTAAAAATTAATCCAATCTATTTCCGTCTTTTCAAGCAAGCCTGGTTCAATCAAGCTCTGATCGATATAACAAAGTGACACTGTTTCAAATCCCAGGAATTTCCCAAATTCTGTTTCCTGAATTTCCTTAACCACAACAAGATTCTCTGTCCTGATCCCATATTCTCCCTCTCTGTATAAACCAGGCTCGTCAGAAATGAGCATTCCTGCCTGAAGAGCTATTTCATTCGACCCTGAAGCTGAACTGCCAATATTTTGCGGACCCTCGTGTACATTTAAGAAATAGCCAACCCCATGACCTGTCCCATGACCATAATTTAATCCATGGTTCCAGAGGGCTTTACGAGCCAACAGTTCTATCTGATAACCCCTGGTACCTTCAGGAAAAACACACATAGCAAGTTGTATGGTACCCTTAAGAACCAGTGTAAAATCTCTTTTCTGCTTAACGGTTGGATTCCCAAGAGAAATAGTCCGTGTTATATCGGTTGTTCCATCCAGGTATTGTCCTCCTGAATCCAGAAGAAAAATCCCCTCTGTGGCTAAAGGAATATCCGTTTCAGCAGTAGCCTCATAATGAACAATTGCTCCATGTTCCCTGTATCCTGCAATTGTAGCAAAACTAGGGCCCATAAAGTAATCCTGCTCAGCTCTGAATTCTTCTAATTTCTCAGAAACCGATATTTCATTAAGTTCTCCTGATGCCAAATTATTTTCAAGCCAATAATAAAACTTCGTCAATGCAACTCCATCCCTGATCATTGCATTCTTAATATGAGCAATTTCCTTACCAGATTTGATAGATTTTAGCATGGTCGGAATACTAATTCCTTCCACAATTGTACATTCCTCAGGGATGCTATTGTACAATTGGGCATTAACAGATGCTGCAGAAAGATAAACCCTGGCCCTACTATTTAAACTGGTAAGGGTAGAATATATTTGACCATAAGGCAAAATTTCAACCCCGGATTCCAATAAATTCTTTCTTAACTCCATGGAAATTCTATCCTGATCAACAAACAATAATGAATTTGTTTCTGAAATAAGCACAAATGAAATAGCCAGAGGGCTGTATTGCACATCACTCGCCCTTATATTAAATGTCCAGGCAATATCGTCAAGAGCCGGCAAAAGATGGTAATTCACACCTTTCTCACGCATAGATTCCCTGATTTTTCCAATCTTTTCATCCCTGTCCAGTCCTGCAAAAAAAACAGTATGATCATAAACCTGTGAGCAGGGCAATTCCTTGCGATCTGCCCACAGCTCCTGAGTCAGGTCACTGGTTTCTTTTAGCTTTACACCACTGGGTTCAAGTTTTTCCTTAAGCTGCCTGAAAAGGCCAACAGAAACCACCTCACTATTGAAACCTATTACTGAGCCTGTTTCAATATTTTCGCAAATCCAGTCTATGTATTCAGGAGTATGAGGTACCTTTAATTTCATAAGCTCAATCCCCGAACCTTTCAATTGTCTTTCAGCCTGAATAAAATATCTGGAATCTGTCCATAATCCGGCAAATTCTTGTGTTACCACGATGGTGGCAGCTGAACCCGAAAAGGAGGACAGCCATTGAATAATTTTCCAGTAATCTGACACATACTCACCCATATGAGGATCCGTCATAGGAATTATACAGGCATCCAAACCATTTAATTTAATGGTTTCTCTCAACAATCTTAACTTCTCCATACTTTCATTTTTCTCTTTTTATTACCAAATTACCGAAAGATGAAACCATTTGCGAATGGATCTTCAGGATCTATCCATATTTCATTTTTTCCGGTGTACCATGAATTACCATATACTACAGGAACAACAGCCTGCCTGGAACCATAGTCGACAACCTTCTTAATTTCAACATCCATAGTGGAGCCCAGGATACTTTCAATCCTTATCCTCTCTCCCACTTTCAATTCTCTCTTTTTATAATGTATTGCAGCCCTGGCACTCACTCCTGTTCCTGTTGGAGACCTGTCTAATTCACCATTCGCGAAAATACAGACATTTCTGCTATGATTTTTGTAATTGTAAGGATCGCCTGTAAAAATCACTCCATATAAAAAGTCCAATTCAGGATGCTTTGGATGTTTTGGGGTAAAATTATTTACCACCGCCTTTTTTATTCTCCTCCCATATTCTATAAGCTTTGTATAATCAGAGGAATCCAGGTTTAATCCTAATTCCCTTGCATTGCAATAAGCATAGAAAGCCCCACCAAAAGCAATGTCAATATTTATCCTGCCAATTCCTGGAACATCCAGGAGTTCATTCTCCAGATATACAAAAGATGGTACATTCTGAAAACTAAGCTCCATTAGTTTTCCTGGTTTATATGTTGCACTTGATATAATTCGACCTGAAGGTGTATCAATTTTCATATCTCGGTGAAGTCCGGATTTCTCAAGCATTCCAGATTCCAGTACATACCTGGTAAGTGCCAGGATCCCGTGTCCGCACATTGTGCTGTAACCCTCATTATGCAGAAAAAAAACACCGAAATCACCATCTGAAGTCACAGCATCGGTTAGAATGGCACCATACATATCTGCATGACCTCTTGGTTCCCACATGGTAGCGGTACGAATATGGTCGAAGTTTTCTTTAAAATATTTTCGTTTTTCAAGAATTGTTTTGCCTGGTATTGCAGGTATTCCACCTGTAATGATCCTAAGGGGTTCTCCCCCGGTATGCATTTCAAGAGTCTGAATTTTCATCCATTTCTTACCCGGCTTGATATTCATTTTTGGTGCCATTTTTGATAGAATTGTATTGTTGATAGCATAAAGTTAATGAATTCACTAAGAAATCAGTTTTTCAAGAAAAACACCCTTAAGTTTGAATTCAATTTATATTTTTGAGGAAATATAAAATACAAAGCTGATGAGAAACACATTTTACCAAAATCTTCTATTGATATTTTTTTTCATAAGTTTTACCACTACCCTTTCAGCTCAAAACATTCCTGTTGGTTTAAGTGGACTGCAAAAAGACGCTGAAGGGAATATTTTCCTGATGACAGGAGATGGGCAAAAACTTACTCAAGTTCCGGCTAATAAGAGTTATACTTTGACACAAATGCAGGGAGATCCTGTTGGAACAGAAAAAGGGATTGATTTTAATTTTCAGAGAAGCAATCTTCATGGAATGATTTTTTATGGATTGATCCACTACAACGATTCAAAACACCCCATACCTGTATACAGGAGTAGTCCTGCCAGGTTAATTTCAGGAAAAGCTTCCATTGATTTTGATCAATTAAGAGGAAGGTATGATATGACAGGTTGGGAAGAATCAGGAAAAGGAACCATTGGTTACAGGCTTATT
>JAUVKW010000145.1 GCA_030596025.1 Bacteroidota bacterium
AGTTAATTCGTAACCATTTAAATACCAAGCGTGGACGCTTGAAACAGAAGCGTAATTCCTGATCTTACAATTATTTTTTTTGATTAGTTTACCAATTCTACATCTTAATTCCAATAATAATAACATCATCAATCTGTTCACGTTCACCTATCCAATTGGTAAATGTTTTATCAAGCAGTTCTTTTTGTTCATTCATTGGTTTTTGATAATTCTCAAGTAATAATTGTTTAAAATTTTTTGCCATAAACTTCCTCCCTTTTTCACCACCAAACTGGTCAACAAAACCATCAGAAAACATATAAAAAGTATCTCCTTTTTTAAGTTTTACTTCATGATTGGTGAAAGATTGAGCATCTTTAGCGTAGACTCCAATAGGCATTTTGTCTGCTTTTATTTCCATTAACTCATTGTTTCTGTATAAATACAGCGGATTATATGCTCCGGAATATTGTAATGTTTGTGTTTTATGATCAATAACGCATAAAGCTATATCCATACCATCTTTGGCTTCCCCTTCTTTAACTGTCTGACGTAAAGAATTTTTTATTCCCTTCCGTAGTTCCTCTAAAACATGATTAGCTTGTGTTACTTCTTTTTTTCGTACAATATCATTTAGTATTGTCATACCAAGCATACTCATAAATGCTCCCGGAACTCCATGCCCGGTACAATCAGCAGCAGTAATAACAGTTAACTGATTAATTTGTTTCATCCAGTAAAAGTCACCACTAACAATATCTTTGGGTTGAAAAAGAATAAAAGATTCAGGCAAAAGGTTTATAAAATATTCATCGGAAGGAAGAATGGCCTCCTGAATTTTTTGTGCATACCGGATGCTGTCGGTAATGTTTTTATTCTTAATAGACAGTTCTTCTCTTTGCCTTGCTACCTCAAGGGCACTTAGTTCCTTTTCCTTAAGTTCCTGGTTTGCTCTTCTTAAACTTTGCGTTCTATATTGTATGAAAAATGTAAGGCCTCCGAGAAATACCAGAAAATACAGCACCAGAGCCAGGCTGCTGTTCCATATCGGAATTACTACCTTTATGCTTTGTGAGATCTCATAGCCGGGAGCATCCTCATTGCTATCTTTAAGCCTCAATCTAAAAGTATAAGATCCTTTCCCTATATCTGAATAGAACACAAGTCCGCTTTTCTTCGCAACTTTCCACTTCTGGTCATAACCCTGCAACAAATATTCAAACTTCGTTTCATCCTTATTCTTTTGGCCAGGAACCAGATAGTTAAAGTATAATAACTTGATCTTTCTTGTTCTCAAAATTTGTTTATCATACGAAAATGCTCTTGTCTCCCAGCCTCGTGAAGACAAAAAGCTGAAACTCTTGAGCAAAGGCTTTCCCTGAAAGTAGTAACTATTCCAGGAATCAGCTATGCCTGGTTTAACCGTATCGGATGATTCATTTAAGTTATTGATCTGAGCAGAAGCATTTTCAAGATCATCCTGTTGACCTGAATAAGTCATAGCACAGGCTGAACCTGCAAATAAGCAGGAAATGATGCTCCATGAAATAAATATTCTGAACAATCCTGTTATTATCATATTATTCCTCTACTTCGGCACCTCCCTTTTGTACATAGTTCCTATATCCATTCGAGGGGGATGGGAGGTATTCCCCTAGTCCCATATTTAACCATTTTTCATCCACTTTGTCAATTGTTTTTTCATCCGACACGATGATATTTGGCCAATTTCGCTTAAAGTCATCCCTGCCAGGCAACTTTCGGGTACCATCAATAATAAGTGAATTTGCTCCATCATCATTGGTCAAAATCCAACAATCTCTTTGTGGATCAATATTATTTGCACCAAGCCATGTTACCGCCATAAGATCATTTACCTTTACTTCGGCATCAACTAAAAATAGCACTTTTGGACCATTCCGGGACCAACTATTATGCAGGTTCTTTGCCAAATCTACCAATTGCCCTGCACTTTCTTTCTTTACAGCAACTACCAGGATAGAAATTCCTTCTTTCAGAAGCTGGTAATTGACATCTACTACTCCAGGGAAATCTACCTCTTCAATTTTCCCTGTCTGGGGATGCAGTTCTTCATTCAGGCCATTCCTGTTCAATTCTTCAGGTAATTTATGAGTTGCATCTATCCCCATCTTCCCTCCATACCCCATAACAGAAGCTGCATGATCAAGAACATCGAGTGGCCCTTTATCAAAATAAACATCTTCTTCAGGATAAAAATTTCCGGAAATATAAACGGCAAGTTCTTTGTAATTATGAATATCCACCGAACCATCCACAACAAGCAATACTTTGTTCAACATCATCTGTCCGGCTCCCCACAGTGCATTCATTACTTTTCTTGCCTGACCGGGATAATCCTTCTTAATTTTAACAATAGTAAGATTATGAGCCACACCTGCTGTGGGTATTTCCATATCAAGAAGTTCCGGAATTACAGAATATTGCAGGGGAACAAGAAATATTCTTTCTGTAGCCTTCGCAATATAAGCATCTTCCTGGGGAGGTATACCCACTATTGTGGCTGGATACACTGCATCTTTTCTATGTGTAATACAACTAACATGGAATTTAGGATACCAGTCTTCCAGGGAGTAATATCCGGTATGATCGCCAAATGGGCCCTCCAGGAAAAAATCTTCGGCCGGGTCTACATAACCTTCAATAATAATATCAGCATCTGCCGGAACTTCAATATCCTGAGTAATACATTTCACCAGGTCAACTTTTCGCTTGCGCAGGAAACCTGCCAGCATATACTCATCCATATTATCAGGAAGCGGGGCGGTGGCGGCATATGTGTAAGCCGGATCTCCCCCCAGGGCAACTGCCACAGGCATTTTCTTTCCGGCCTCCTTATATTCCCTGAAATGCCTTGCTCCAACTTTATGTCTGTGCCAATGCATACCTGTTGTTTGCTTGTTTAGTACCTGCATTCTATACATGCCGATATTTCTGATTCCTGTACCCGGATCTGTTGTATGTACCAGGGGAAAGGTAATAAACCTGCCACCATCCTTTGGCCAGCATTTTAATACAGGCAAAATATCTAAATCCGGATCCATATTAATAACTTCCTGGCATCGACCTCTGGCTTTAATAATACGCGGCATCCAAGAAGATAACTGACCCAATTTAGGCAATACTGCAAGTTTCTCCCTAAAATTAGCTTTTGGCGATGTAACATCCTGGATAAGTTCTCTTATCTCCTCTCCAATTTCATCGAGTTCATTTACCCCCAATGCAATGTTTATACGCCTGAGAGAACCCATTGAATTGATAAGTAAAGGAAAATCTGTCCCGGTATTTTCAAACAAAAGGGCCTTCCCACCTTTAGCAGCTTTTGAAAACCGGTCGGTAATTTCTGCTATTTCAAGTATGGGGTCAACATATTCCTTTACTCTAATAAGCTCTTTTTCCTTTTCTAAGACCTCAATAAATTCTTTTAAACCTCTAAATGCCATTATATGTGAAAGCTAATATTGTTGAGTTTCGAAGATACTGAATAATTCTAATTGTCAGGCAGATTTAGGATGGAAGGTTGAAATGTTGGAACCTTTGAGACCCGAAGGGGATCAAAGCTCACAGCCTGTCCCGAACCTGCCGGACAGGCAAGATTCGGGAAGTAGGTTTTTGCGGTGGCCTGTGGGAACGAAGTAATATTGGAATATTGGAAAAAGAGAGAATGAGGATAAGAGGGTCGAAAGGTCGAAGAGTCTAATAGTGAAGAGATAGAGCGACGGGGAGATGGGGAGATGTGGCGATGGGGAGAGAGAGAGACAGAGAGAGGGAGCGAAAGAGAGATGGGGCGACTGGGCGAAAGAAAGACAAAGAGACAGAGAGAAGGGGAGACAGAAGTGAGTAGCTTGGATTCTTCTTGAACACGGAACCTTCCTGAACTCTGAACCCTAAGAGGTGAGTTATGAGAGGTAAGTGAAACCTTTCAGGGTCCAAAGGACCTGGAAGTGTTGAACAATAAAAGTTGAAAGAAAGAGAAGAAGGAAGAAGAGATGAGTGAAAGAAGAAAAAGATATTTGGTATCTTGAACCCGAAACATGGAACACTGAATAATTGAATACTTAGAAAATGACACAAGATCTGGTACAGCTAAAAAGCTTAATCCTTGACTGGGAAAAAGGACAGGCATCGACAAAAAGAAAAGAAACTGCCTCAGGTATCCTCAGTCAGGCAGGAAAAGCCTTCAAGAAGAAAAAACTAAACCCCGAAGAAAAGGAATTATGGTTCAGGTTTTTGAATACAACAGGTAAAAGTAATTTCCTGAAAGAATTGGGTAATGCTGAATCCAGAAACATCTGGGCAGAACAGGTGTTTCTTATTATTCAACAAACGGGGTATTCACTTCTTGATCTTTTTAACCACAGGGTTGAAGAAAATAAAATGGGAACTCTTTTCCAGGATATGTCAGGTTCTGCCATAAGTCAATTTAGTTATGAACAGATCCAAAGAAATGTTCGTGAAATTGCGGCAGTGTTTTATGAAACAGTATCCAATAATCCCAGAGTGGCAATTTTTTGTGAAAACAGCATTGAATCTGCAAGCTCTGATCTCGCATGTTTGTTTTATGATATTTATAATACTCCTATTAATGCACATTTCAATAAAGATACATTAAGCTCAATATTCAAACAGGTAGGAATAAATATAGTTGTTACCGATACTATGCAGAGACTGGAACTCCTGGAAAAAATTCGTAAATCCACAGGTTTTTCATTTTCCATTTTTGTGACAGATTCAAATATTCGTTTAAAAGGAAAATATGATTTTTTTCTTGGAGAGAAAAGCAAGGAACTCAGTGAGAAAAGAATATCCGCAATTCTAAATAACAGAAAAAGACGCAGTATAGATGCTGTTGCCACAACCATGTTTACCTCTGGGAGTACCGGAATACCCAAGGGTGTATCTTTTTCAATATACAATCTTGTATCCAAAAGATTTGCAAGAGCTGCAGCTTTACCAGAAATTGGAAATGATGAAGTAATGCTATGTTACCTTCCATTGTATCACACTTTTGGGAGATATCTTGAGATGCTTGGAACAATATATTGGGGAGGAAAGTATGTCCTTGTAGGCAATCCATCAAAAGAAACTCTACTGTCCCTGTTCCCAAAGATAAACCCATCGATTTTTATAAGCATTCCTCTCAGATGGTCACAATTGCATGAAAAAGCAAGTGAGCTGTGCGGAACTGAGCAGGATACAGATAAGATTAAAAAGATCTTAAGAAAAGTGGTTGGTAAACGCCTTAAATGGGGCCTGTCTGCTGCCGGATATCTTGATCCAAAGACATTCCGTTTCTTTCAGGATCACGGAGTAAGTCTTTGCAGTGGTTTTGGAATGACTGAAGCCACCGGAGGAATTACCATGACTCCTCCAGGGAAATATTTTGATGATTCAACAGGTATCCCACTACCAGGAGTTTATACCCGAACCACAAAAGCCGGAGAGCTTGAAATATCCGGCCATTATATTGCACACTACCTGGAAGATGCCCCACCGGATGGACGCATTCCCTTTCCTGGTCAGAAAAAAAAGGAATTTTTCTTATCAACAGGAGATATCTTTAAAATTTCAGACAATGGTCACTATTCTATTGTTGACAGGGTAAAAGATATTTATAAGAATAATAAGGGACAAACTATTGCGCCCAGAACTGTAGAAATGAAATTCACCGGAGTTCCGGGAGTCCAGGATACATTTCTTGTAGGTGATGCTAAACCTTATAATGTATTACTTATTATACCTGATAATAATGATCCGGTTTTAGCAGCCCTGTCGGATATGGAAAATCGTAATGAGTATTTCCATCAGATTATTACAGCAGCAAATAAAGACCTGTCACCCTATGAAAGAGTAATCAATTTTGAAGTACTTGAAAGAAGTTTTGAACTCGAAAAGGGAGAACTAACCCCAAAAGGTTCTTTCAACAGAAAAACCATTGTCAAAAACTTCCAGAATGAAATAAAGAACCTTTACCGGAGCAACTTTGTTTTACTAAAAGATAAAGATTTGAAGGTAAGTATTCCCAGGTGGTTTTTCAGGGATCTTGGGATTCTTGAAAATGATATTGTTCTTACCAATAAAGGTCTTCAAAATAAAATTACAAGGTTTGTACTTCCGTTTAAGAAAGAAATGGATGGACTCTACCGTATTGGAGACTTAAAATATAATGTAAGAACTGAGGTCATTGATCTTGGCCTTTTTGCCAGGCAACCACGCTTATGGATTGGGAACCCATGTCTGATTGAATTCAGTCCGTGTAAAGAAGGTTGGGACTTGCCCCTGGAGAATGTGTCTGCACAGGTATTTTTACCGGGTAAATCTGAACGAAAGTATGAACATAATAAATTCCCGGGATTAAATTTTGTAAGAGATCAAAAGGTCAATCTGATAAATAATTTGTTATGTTGTTCCATGTTTTCTGACAACAAAACTGCTCTGTCATGTACCCGGCAAATTGGGAAAGTCTTTGGCGATTACGATGAAAGAATTGCTGTTGTTATCAGAAGAAGACTCGAAGCACTATCCAGTCATAAAGATGAAGAAGTAAGGGCACAGGCTTACCTCAACCTGATTATTCATGACCCACATCATGATTACAGTAAGCTCTTCCCAACTTTCATACAATCTGGCCTGTCGTTCCTTACCGAAAAGTCAATAAAAGAAATTGCCAGCAAAGAAATTGGGAAGCAAAAATTAGAGTCCCTCAGACAAAGACTGTACAGCTATCGCGAACAACTTTCGTGGCCATCTGAAGGATCAACTCAAAGACAATTTCAAAACCTGCTTAGCCTGCTCTATAATTTTGCAATGGAGAACCTGGATTATTATATTCCAATCCGGGCCGAACTGGCCAGTTGGGTCTTGCATAAATCAGATCCTGTACTGGCACATGTTGCGAAAAAATATTTTATTAAACTAAACAAATTCTTTGAAGAAGTATCCATTAAGAAATACAAAATCATTGAAGAACCTGAATGGGACGCCAAGCTTCTCTTTGATCCCGGTATTATTGAAAGGGAAATAGAAGAGATAAAAAACACACTTGTAGGGACCATCTTTCTGCAGCAATCAATAAAACTAGCTTATGATGAAGACAATTTTGGATTGGACCTGATTCCCAACAATGAAATCTGGGTAACAAAACTACCTTCGTCTTTTCATTATCGAAAATACAGGTTAAGCATAAATACGACAGCAGGAAGGCATTACGACCTTTGTTTGATGCTTAATGAAAATCTTAAGCAAGCCACTGGCATGGAAACTATTTACCTTTGGGCATCTGTTGCAGGGTATCCATTTGGGAGTCATAGCCTGCCTAACCTGGGATGTTCACAACCGGAAATGGGTGCTATATCTGCTAAATATATGAGTGAACTGACTGCATGGGATAAAATCAGGGAATATGCCGGGCTTCACTATTCCCTTGGCTACCTGAATAAATCAAATGCGTGGGCAAAACTCATTATTAAAGCCATAAAAGTATTTTTTATAGTTTGGAAGCAAAGTAACTACCAAATCGTTCCAGGGCATGTTAGCCCGGAAAATGTAGTAGTTCCTGAACTTGATTATCTTGAAACTGCAACCGTTCAGTCACTTGCAGGCTGGGAGAAGTATGAATCTCCTCTTTCCCTGATAAATCCCATTATCAAGAATTTCTATAACAAGACTGTCTCACATTATCCATGGTGCAAGAAGCAATTGGATGTGAAATGGATTTTTGATGCATGTACAGAAGCATTGGGAAGTGAAAAGGCAGGTGAATTCATAAAGGAACTATCAGATATTCTAAAAGTTGATCCGATTTATTATTGTGATGGTCTGGATTTAAGACCCAGCCTGAAGGAATATATAAGCTGGAGTGCTAAAAACTACTATCTTCCTATTGCTTTATTCAATGCAATTGATCAATTCAAGGAATGGGAAGATCTCAATCCTGATGCTACAGCTTTAGCAAGGGAGCAAACCATGTTTGAATTAAACAGTTTATTTAAGTTATACAGGTATCCTGAAATAGTCAGATATAATTATTACAGGAATACATATTTTGGAACCGGAGAACTAAAGATTCAGAAAGCCTTTGATAAATTACTGAAAAAGATTAAC
>JAUVKW010000170.1 GCA_030596025.1 Bacteroidota bacterium
CTAGCTGCCGTTAGGTTGCACTTAAATAGCGTAAAATAGCGGATGGATTTGAAAAATGTTTTTATAGTATGTTAGATAGATTTTAGTTAAGGTGATAAGCTTTGTCTTTTTTACCATCTTTGTTCTATGTGGTCTCGAAAATTTAAAAAATGTATTAGTTGTGGTACAACGGAGAGAAAACATGTTGCTAAAGGCCTGTGTATAAAGTGTTATACATTACAAACAGAAACCAGGCACAAAGAACATAAAAGATATAAAAGGGGAGTAGCAGATAGCTTTTTGACAAAGGAAAAACTATATGAGCTTTATGTTGAAAAAGGAATGTCTTTAACTGATATAGGTAAGTTGGCTGGATGTACAAGAGTAAATGTGCATTATAAATTGAAAAAATTCGGAATTGACACAAGATCTAAAACAGAGGCACGGACCATAGCGCTCGACAGTGGAAAAATTAGAACAATACGAATTGACAATTTTGGAAACGAAACGGAAGTTGTTTATCAGAAGATTAGGTATAACATACAGTTTTTCAAAGAGTGGTCTGCAGAAATGACCTATGTTTTAGGACTTATATACACCGATGGCAATTTGCATATTCGCAAAGATAAATCAGGATATGAGCTTGGAATTTTATCATTTGGTCAAAAAGATAAAGAGCTTGTAGAGAAGTTTTTAAACCTAATGGATTGTGATGCAATAATTCGATTTAAAGAAAGGCAGGAATTTGCAAATACAACTTCAGGGGAATTGTATTATTTCAGTATTGGAAATAAAGACATTGCAAACGACTTGATAAATCTTGGAATAACTCCGAATAAAAGCCTGGACATGAAATTTCCTGAAATTCCGGAAAAATATTTCAGGCATTTTGTTAGAGGTTTATTTGATGGAGACGGTTCTGTTTATTTAGATAGGAATACTCTTAGGGTTAAATTACTTTCAGGTTCTTTGGATTTTATTAAATCATTAAATATTAGGATGGCAAATAATGGATTTGCTTTAAGAAAAATAGACACTTCACATTTACTAAAAGAGTCTAAACCAAGAGCATATTTTATTTGTTACAGCTCAAAATCATCAGTTAAACAGTTTTATGAGTTCATATATAACAATACATCTGAAGTTATTTACTATACAAGAAAGAAATTGATATTTGATAATAACCAGGATAAACTAAAATATAAAAAATTGAATCGGTAGTTTTCAAAATACTAAAAGCTTGATTAAAATGGCATAAAACGCATTATAGCTTGTTTTACCAGGTTATTTGCTAATATGAAAACACCCGAATAAAAATCATATAATTAATATTATGTTAAATAGGGAATATTGAAAGAAAGGGAAAGAATAAGAATTCCTCCCCCCTTTGATAATGATTATTGATTAATGTTTAATGTTTAATGATTATTGGCTAATGACTATTTGCTATCCAGTTCATCCAGCTTCTTAATCACTAGTTCCCTTTTATCCATCATTTGCAGTCTGTAATACAGAATTTTTAAATTTTCAAGCGATTCACGGCTTTCAGGATCTATCTCAATAGCTTTTTCAAAAGATGGTATTGCAAGAGCAAAAGCTGCATCCATCTTCTCCTTAGCAACTTTAAACTCTTCATTGTCCATAATCTGGTTGGCTGCTTCCTGGAGCTTCACTCCTTCATTGAACTGAATTACACCAAGATTGTAATAGGGATCAAAGTATTCGGGATCAATATCAATCGCTTTTTTATAACTGTCAACTGCCTTATCAGTATTTCCCTGCTTATCATGTAAAATACCTTCTACATACCATAACACCTTATTATCAGGTGATTTAGCCTTGGCGATATTCAGATATGCCATGGCATCATCATCCCTGGATGTATTCAGATAGTATTGTATAAGTTCCAGCAAAATAACATCCTCTTCCTGGTAAGCTTCAATACCCTCTTTCATTGAATTCTCAGCACCCAGAGAATCACCCATTGAAAAATAAGTGCGATTCAGCAATTGGTAAACACCGGTTCCTCCATAATTGAGCTCTTTGGTCTCATTGAAATACTTTATAGCTTTGTCCCAATCTTCTGCATTATAAGCTGCCAGCGCAGTATTATAGATAATAATGGTATCTACAGAACCACCAAATACATCAAATTTGGAGATTTCTAAAGAATATTCAAAGGCTTCCACTGCTTCAGCATATTCCCTGGCAGTAAAATGCTCAACTCCCAGATTGATAAAATCATTGTTCAGCATTGGCAATGAAAGTGTAATAGATTTTAACATATTCCCTTTTTCATCTAATTCCAATGCCTTTTTATAGGCTTCAAATGCCTTGGGCAAGGGATCTTCTACAAGTTTCTTGACTTCTGCATCCTCAGATTCACCAATGGCCTGAAGGATTTTTCCCTTTACCATAAAGGTTTTATCATAAGCCATTGTTTTTTCGTGCTGTTCCGCAACCTGGATTGCTTCCCAGGCTTTAACAATTTGTCCGTTGGTCAGATAATTATTAGCACTTGTTACCTTGCCTTTCTGGGCAAACACACTGCCAACTCCGGCAAAAATCAATAGTAGTACGACTATCTTTCTCATTTTTAATTAGTTTAGTAAATTATTCATCAACAAATTTAGAAATTTCTTTAACTTATATTCAAATTTTCATTCAAATTTTCATTCAAATATTCATTCAAATATTAACAACCATTACTCAAAATCCTTGCCATTTTCACTTTCATCGCTTTGTTTTTCTTCAGGATTCTCGTCTAATCCCTCATTCTCATTGTCTTCTCCGGTATTTTCAATATACTCAATGGCGGCAATAGAATCTCCCTTTTTCAGGTTGATCAAACGCACTCCCTGGGTTGCCCGTCCCATTACCCTGAGATTTGCAACCGCCATTCTGATCACAATTCCCGATTTATTTATTATCATCAGGTCATCATCATCATCAACCCCCTTAATAGCGATCAGATCTCCGGTCTTTTCCGTTATATTTAAGGTCTTCACTCCTTTTCCTCCCCTATTGGTTATACGGTAATCCGTTATTTTGGATCGTTTTCCATAGCCCTTTTCCGATACCACCAAAATATCCTGTTCTTCATTTTCCACACAAACCATTCCTACCACTTCGTCCCTGTCATTTTTCAGTGTAATTCCACGAACACCTGAAGCTCCACGACCCATAGACCTTACCTTGTGTTCAGGGAAGCGTATTGCCCTGCCTGACCTGACTGCCAGTACAATTTCATGATTTCCATTTGTAAGTTTAGCCCTAAGCAATTGATCCCCTTCCCGTACATTGATTGAAATGATACCATTCTGCCTGGGCCTTGAATATGCCTCCAGGGAAGTTTTCTTAATAACTCCTTTTTTGGTACATAACACAATGTAGTTATTATTGATATATTCTTCATCATCAAGCTTCTTAACATTGACAAAAGCCTGCACCTTATCATCAGGCATGATATTGATGATATTCTGAATTGCTCTTCCCTTAGAGGTTCTTGTGCCTTCTGGTATTTCGTACACTTTAAGCCAGTAGCACTTACCCTTTTCTGTAAAGAATAGCATGGTGTTATGCATAGAAGCTATATACAGATGTTCAATGAAATCTTCTTCACGGGTTGTACTTCCCCTGGCACCTACCCCACCCCGGTTTTGCACCCTGAATTCAGCCAGGGGTGTACGTTTAATATATCCCAGGTGCGATATCGTAAGCACCATATCATCATCTGCATAAAAATCTTCGGGGTTAAATTCTTCAGCATTTGGCACTATTTCTGTACGCCTTTCATCTCCGAATTTCTCTTTGACCTCAAGTAATTCATCCTTGATGATCCCTAATTGCAGGCTTTCGTCATCAAGTATCTCTTTCAGGCTCTTAATTAGCTGCATCAACTCCTCATAATCCGCCCTGAGCTTATCACGCTCTAATCCGGTAAGCTTTTGTAAGCGCATATCCAGTATGGCTCTGGCCTGTATTTCTGTCAGCTCAAATTCCTTCATCAGGCCTTCCCTGGCAATTTCCGGCGTTTTCGATGCCCTGATAAGCTTAATTACTTCATCTAAATGATCTATTGCAATTAATAGACCCTCAAGTACATGCGCCTTCTTCTCTGCCTGGTCTAATTCATACCTGGTACGACGGATGATCACTTCATGCCGGTGATCAACAAAGTACCGGAGCATCTGTTTTAAATTCAAAGACCTGGGCCTGCCCTTTACCAGGGCAATGTTATTAACATTAAAGGAAGACTGCAATTGAGTATACTTAAACAGCTTATTCAGAACAACATTTGAACTTGTATCTATTTTAAGTATAATCACAATACGCATCCCATTCCTGTCAGATTCATCATTGATGTATGATATCCCTTCAATCTTCTTATCATTGATGAGTTCGGCAGTTTTGCGTATAAGTTCAGACTTATTAACCATGTAAGGAATTTCAGTAACAATAATGGTTTCCCTACCCGAAGCGGTTACTTCTATTTCTGTTTTTGCCCTAACAACAATGCGACCTCTTCCTGTTTCAAAAGCTTCTCTAACTCCTTGAATTCCGTATATAATGCCACCTGTTGGAAAATCCGGAGCCTGAATATACTCCAGCAAACCATCCAGATCAATATCCGGATTGTCAATTTCTGCAATCAGGGCATCAATAACTTCAGAAATATTGTGTGGCGGCATACTTGTGGCCATCCCCACTGCTATTCCTGACGCTCCATTTACCAGTAATAATGGTATACGTGTAGGCAATACCGTAGGCTCCTGAATAGTATCATCAAAATTCAGTTGGAAATCAACTGTTTCTTTGTCAATATCGGAAAGAGCTTCCTCGGCAATCTTGCGCAACCTTGCCTCTGTGTATCGCATTGCAGCCGGACTGTCACCATCAATAGAACCAAAGTTCCCCTGCCCATCGACCAGAGGATAGCGAAGCGACCACTCCTGAGCCATGCGCACCATAGCCTCATATACGGAAGAATCTCCATGTGGGTGGAATTTACCAAGCACCTCTCCTACTATTCTGGCTGACTTTTTATGGGATCTGTTAGACAGTACACCCAACTCATACATTCCAAACATTACCCGGCGATGTACCGGTTTCATTCCATCCCTGACATCGGGCAAGGCTCTTGACACAATCACCGACATAGAATAATCGATGTAGGCCGATTTCATTTCCTCCTCTATATTTACAGGAATAATTGTTCCAGTTTCTGGCATATTTATTGCTTACTTTTAATGGACTTAAAATCCGGTTTTTTCAATACGTAATTTGAACCCACGAAAGTAGTTAATTATTGTGTATTTTCCGGTCTTTTAAACCTTGATTTTTCAACAGTTTTTTGTTTATAAAAGAATGGTTCATTTTTTCATTATCTTTGTAGCTTAATTTTATAAAATAACGAGTAGTTAGTTTGATATTATGGACGCTAAATTTTCTCAAAGAATAAAAGATGTTTTAACATATAGTAAGGAAGAAGCCATTCGACTGGGAAATGCCTATATTGGCACCGAGCACCTGTTTCTGGGTATTTTACGCGAGGGTGAAGGAATAGCCATTGATGTACTTCTTTCTCTTGGAGTGGATTTACACAGCTTCAAAAAGTCGCTGGAAGGAAGCATTCGCAGTGAGAGGCCACTCAACCTTAAAGATTCGGAGAATATCCCTCTGTTAAAAGCTTCGGAAAAAGCATTAAAACGCATATACCTGGAAGCTAAGTCATTTGGAAGTATGATGATAGACACTGAACATCTGTTGCTTGCCATTATAAAGGATGGGAATTCCCTGGTGTCAGTAAAACTAAGGGAAATGGATATTGAATATGAACTCCTGAAAGATGAGATTAAGGAGCTTATCCCTGAGGCATCGGCAGACTTCCCGGGGGAAGAAGAAGATGATGAAGGAAAAAGTTTTGGTGGTAGCAAGGGAAAACCCACCCCTGCAGCACCTAAATCCAGTTCAGAAACACCGGTTCTTGATAATTTTGGGATTGATCTCACAAAAGCTGCCGAGGAAAACAAACTTGACCCTATCGTTGGTCGCGAAAAAGAAATTGAAAGGCTGGCACAGATACTGAGTCGCCGGAAAAAGAACAATCCTATCCTTATTGGAGAACCGGGAGTGGGTAAATCGGCCATTGCCGAAGGCCTCGCCATCAGGATCATGAACAGGAATGTTTCAAGGATACTATTTGGAAAACGGGTAGTTACACTGGACCTTGCATCTATTGTGGCAGGGACGAAATATCGTGGTCAGTTTGAGGAAAGAATGAAAGCCATTTTAAATGAGCTTGCCAAAACCGACAATATCATTCTTTTTATTGATGAGATACATACCATTGTAGGTGCAGGAGGAGCAACAGGATCACTGGATGCTGCAAATATGCTAAAACCTGCCCTGGCCAGGGGAGAAATTCAATGTATTGGTGCAACCACACTGGATGATTACCGTCAGCATATTGAAAAAGACGGAGCACTGGAAAGAAGATTCCAGAAGATTATGGTAGAACCAAC
>JAUVKW010000162.1 GCA_030596025.1 Bacteroidota bacterium
GATATGGAAGATATTCATCAACTAAGGGTGAATATGAAAAAGCTGCGAGCTTATTTCCGCTTCCTGGAATTTGCCACAAACAAGGTATTTCGATACAAAGATTCGAATAAACTGTTAAGAAAGAGCTTCAGGCTTGCAGGAAACATCCGGGAGCGACAAATAAACCTTGAGCTCTTAAAAAACTATGAGCTTTCTGATAAAGTATACCTGCAATATGAAAAATTTGCAAACCTGAATGACAAAAAAGAAAAAGAGAAACTTGACAAAGCGATTGATGCATTAAACATGGCTGAATTTGAAAAGATCAGGCATAGTTTTCATAGCTTTTTTACAAAAAAAAACCTGAATGAAAAAGTTGAATTAAGTCAGAATTTTATCGGACTTCAAATTGAAAAAATACGAGATATTTTAGGGCATCATGAAGAGGCTGAAAAAGTACACAGGATCAGGATACATCTTAAAACCATTAAGCCCCTCCTGTTTATCCTTTCCGGTGTTCCTGAAAGCAAATTTGGAGAAGTCCATTACCAATCGCTTAAAAACACTGAAGATGCTATCGGGGCATGGCATGATCGTGTTGTTCTGATTACCAGTTTAAATCAATCTCTTTCTGACATTCAGCCTAAACAAAACCTTACAGAACTTGAAAAAGTGAGAAATATTCTGGAGCACGAAAGCAAAGAATTGCTGGAACAAACCAGAAAAACGCTATTGGAGACAATCTCACTACTTGGGGAAGAAATATGAAGCTTGAAGATTTAAGGATAAAGAGTCCAGAGTTCAAGAAGATTCCGGGTTTGGAAAGCTGCACGTTAATTCTTTTTCCACTTGCCAACTGCCGACTGCCGACTGCCGACTTACTTTTGGGTGCTCTTCCGCATTTGACCATAGTGAAATATGCTCCTTCGTCACATTTCACATGGCAAGCATCTGACCTTTGACATTATTTTTGTTTCTTCTTACCTCTTCTTCACGCTCTTTCGCCCAGTCGCCCCATCTCTCTGCCTATCGTTGGTCTTGCGGTCCATAACTGAATTAAATTATTATACTGCGTTTCGGTCCGGACCTCTTTTGGGGTAATCTCTTTATACACCAGGCTAAAGCCCGGTGCTATTTTTTCATCTCTTCTCCACATCTTCTCTTTCTCTCTGTCGCTCTTTCGCCCAGTCGCTTTGTCATCTTTACTTATCACCTGGTTCATTATTCTTTCTTTGTCCTCCGAAGCCTTTTTCAGGCGTAGGAGGATATCTTACTCCTTCCTCGGTTTTAGTTTTTTCCACAACAACAGACCAAGACAAACCAGCAGGACCACAAAGGAAATTGTGATTGATATACTTTTTAGCACCGTGGAAATACTGGTCAGTCTGACCAAAAGGGCAGAAAACGAGGGATAGGAATTCAGCATAATGATAATCCCAATGTTTTCCAAATAATCGAATAAACCACCTGCTACAGGAAAAAAAGTAATGAAAAACCAATTACTTTCCTTTCTTACCAATATCTTTAGAATATAGAATAGCAATAAAGAATAAGCAATCCCAAAAAGACCTGGATAAATCATATCCAGCGGGATCTGATTCCACAAGTAAACCCTCCTGCCCTCTTCACCCAGGGTTTCAAATAAACCCATAACATATTCCACACCATAGCCTCCCGGCATTATATCCAATAATCTCATACCCTCCGAAAAGCTCATAACCTTTGGTACGGTGATGAAAAGCATTGCCAGGTATAGGGAAGTTGAAAGAAGAAAAAAAATAAAAACCTTTTTTCCTGTAGCATGCTTATCCAGAATTGCAATTAATTTATTCATGATTTAAAAATAGTCCTTTCAATCACATAAAACAATAAAACAGATACTTGTAAACAAATATATTCACAAAATGCCTTACAGAGACCATGTAGTGCCCGCTAACGCCTGTCAGTGTCATTCTACCATGCTTTCTCACAATTCAGGTATAATTACATATGTGAATCAGATCGTTCATTAGAGGAGCTTATTTGAGCCCAATAATGAAGGTGTGAGTTTAAGAAGAAATGAGTAGTGAGTAGGATAAACCAGACCCACTGCCTGCAACTGGGTGCTGGGTCTGGGTGACTTCACTTCGTTCAGACTCTGGCAGGTTTCTCTTAATTTTTTTCCCAGCATTCCGGCATTCCATTATTTTCAGTCATTCACCTCTTCCCCCTGACCCTTTGCCCTGCGCCCTTTGCCCTGTGCCTTTAGCCTCTTTCGTAAATTCATCGATCAACCTTCATCCTTCTAACTTTCTAGCGCTCCTACCAGCTCGTTCACATCTGTGACACCCTGTTCTTCACAATACTTTTCAATTCCTTCAAGTACTTTGATCGAAACAGCAGGATCAATAAAATTAGCTGTACCAATTTGAATGGCAGTCGCTCCTGCCAGCATAAACTCAATAGCATCGGTTGCGTTCATAATTCCGCCCATCCCGATAATGGGGATTTTCACTGCATGATAGGCCTGCCATACCATACGCAGTGCAACTGGTTTTATGGCTGGTCCGGAAAGGCCCCCTGTAACAGTAGCAAGAACAGGCTTTCGGGTTCTGGCATCAATAGCCATCCCAAGCAGGGTATTGATTAGGGAAATGGAATCGGCCCCCTCTCCTTCCACCGCCTTCGCAAATTCGGAAATTGAAGTCACATTAGGAGATAATTTTACAATCAGACTTTTATCCCAGGCCTTCCTTACCTCCCTGGTAACATGTATTGCAGAGGGACAATGGGTTCCGAACACCATTCCACCTTCTTTAACATTGGGACAGGAAATATTCAACTCAATAGCCGGAATTTTTTCCAACTCATTTAATTTCTCTGTTACCTCCACATACTCCTCAATGGTAGAGCCGCTTACATTTACAATAATATGCGTTTTGTAATCCTGTATTTGCGGATAGATCTCGTTTACAAATTGATCCACTCCCTTGTTTTGAAGTCCCACTGAATTCAACATACCCGAAGGTGTTTCTGCCATTCTTGGATAAGGATTACCCTCACGCTTGCTGCCAGTGGTTCCTTTCATAAAAATGGCTCCCAGTCGATTTACATCCATGAAATCATCATACTCATGACCATAACCGAAGCAACCCGAGGCGGTGGAAACCGGATTTTTAAGTACAAGTTTTCCAATATTTACCTTCAGATCTACCATATCAACTCCTTTGTATTGAATACAGGGCCTTCCTTACAAACCCTCAAATTCCCTCTTACAGTTTCCTGGATACAGCACAGGCAGGCTCCAAATCCACAGGCCATGGTGTTTTCAAGTGATGCCTCACAATCTGCTTTATGTGCTTCAGCAAACTCGCCCACGGCTTTCATCATTACCTGTGGTCCGCAGGTATACACTTTCACATACGGAAAGGAAGCTGTTTTTAGAAGAGAATGATCCATCACAGTACCAGCCTCCCCGGCACTCCCGTCATCGGTAGACAAATGAACCTTGCCAAAATTTTCAAAATCTGCCAGATCTACCAGCAATTCCTTGTTGCGGAAACCCAATAAAAATTCAGGTTCTACATTATTCTGCACTAAAAACCTTGCAAGAAAAAGAAGCGGTGCCACTCCCACACCCCCACCTATAAGCAAAACCCTGCCTTTCTTCTCCGGCAGGCCAAAAGAATTACCAAGTGGGTAGATCAGGCTTAGTGTATCGCCCACTTCTAAGCCAGCCAGCTTACGTGTTCCCTTCCCTACCTCCTGAATAAGCAAATAAATAAGCTGCTTATCATAATCCACATCATACAGGGAAATGGGCCGCCTTAAGAAAGTGTCTTTGCTGTTGTCTATGCGTATTTCCACAAACTGTCCGGGAAACATCTCCGGCAGTTTTTCAGGTGATTTCAGTACCAGTGAATAATACTCCCTGTTTATCCTTTTGTTAGCAATAAGCTCAAAATCACGGATAAATTTCTTCATATCTGGTAAAAACAAGCTCGTAAAAGACAGTTATAGCAATTACGACCTGCATATTAGTAAAAAAATCTGGTAAAGAATTCTTTAAAGATAAAGAAGCTAAACAGAGAATAGCAATGATTGAAGATTTTTTTATCACCAGGTACCAGTATCCGGTTAAAAAGAACTGTATGTATACAAAGCAATTAGGCTCCGGAAATGCTCCTGGGATTATACTCACGGAAACTGCCATCCTTGTATAGAATTAAGATAGTCTCAATGCTTCCAGTGCTACCGGATATAGTAATATCTTTTGTCTGTTTATTATAAACAGCAGGATCTTCTGATTTTACTAAGTTATCCTGATTATCCATTCCAAACTCCATAGCTTTACCTGAATCTGAAACTCTTTTAGAAGGGGATATTTCTGAAGAAATTGTTTCGTCCTGACTATTAGAGTCTAAAAACATAGGTTCACGACCAATTATAAGCCAATCTGCATTGATTTTAGGGTAAGCTTTAAATAGTTTCTGTAAAAACTCAAAGCTAGGCTTATTGCGGCCTGATAAGACATGAGAGATACTTGAGCGCTGTACACCAATCTCATCTGCAAAGCGTGAATGATTAATTCCTAACTCTCTTAGTAAAATATGAATTCTGTCTTGTAATGTCTCCATATTACAAATGTAATATTAATTTACTTATGTAATGTATACATTTGTAACTTTCTTTGTTTACAGTTGTAATTTCGCTGTTTTGCTCTCCTTCAATTTATGTCAGATATTCAGGTATTAATGCATGATATTTAATAAAATATGAATTTATATGCATTTAAACTAAATTGATAGTTAGCAGGCCTTGCAGATGCAGCATGTTTAGTATAATGTTTGCTTAAGTGTGCTCCTGCCCTTAAAAAAAGTACCAATTCAAGGAATAGTTTACCAAAATATATGTAAATACATGGATAACAGGGATGTAAATGTTTATTTCCTTGAGTATTTGCTATTTTTCTTGCATTTTTGAGATTTTGATTCATGTAATATGTTAAATATACCTTATATCTTACTGGTTTACATGCATATAAACTCACTTCACTCTTATCATCAATTTGTGTTTACATATGTATACTTAATTATGTTATTTTCTCTATATATTGTTATTTACTTCTGTAAACAAGATGCGTTTCGCACTTGTATGTTACAATTGTAAACTTTTCTTTCTTCTTAGTTTCCTTTTTACAGATATCCAATTTATGTTTTCATCAGATATTCTACTTCCTCTCTTTTTTAATAATAAAATCGTTTCCAAATTTCAGATTAGATTTTTCTTAAAAAACCTGTTTTGTGTAAAAATCTGATTTCTTCAGGCCAATCCCCTATTTTTACCTTTTTATTGCAAATGCTTTTCATATTTTCTATCATAAGTACCTGTGTATGCTAAATATTCTATTCTAAGAGGCTTTCAACTACCCTATTATCTAAGTTAAAATACTGACATTCATCCTCATAGACTTGCAGGTTCATTTGCTATATTACTGCCCAATAATATTCAACCAGAAGAAATATCTTCATTTTTAGTATTTGCTATGCAAATCCATGCTATAAAGGAAACACCATCGACTCGTATAGACTAATAAAGTAACATGCACCAATTAAGAATTCAGTTTGGTCAAATTTTCCAAGCATTTGGTTCTAAATTTCGTAACTTGTATAAATAAGACAATATATTGATCCGATTTCCTCATTAAATCCATTAACCATGAAATCTCTAGCTCTGGTTTTAAAGTCTTTTCTTTTTTTTCTTTTCTTCTCACTCATCACTCAACACTCTCTTTGCTCAGGCTCCCAAAGAGTTTAACTACCAGGCGGTAGCCAGGAATGGGAGTGCAGTATTGGACAATTCTACCATTGATGTGAAATTTGAGATATTGCAGGGCAGCATTCAGGGAACTTCAGTGTGGAACGAAACACATACAAATGTAACCACCAATGCCCTGGGACTATTCAGTGTGAAGGTTGGGAGTGTTACAGCATTTACCGTGGACTGGACAGCAGGGCCATATTTCCTGAATGTTCAGATGGATCTTCAGGATGGTAGTGGCTTACGTGATTTTGGAAATGCAGAATTACTTTCTGTACCCTTTGCACTTTTTGCCCAGGAAGGAAATGAAGGCCCAATGGGTCCACAGGGAATAGAGGGCCCTCAAGGCTCATTAGGTCCACAGGGAGAACAGGGGATACAGGGAATAGCAGGTCCAACCGGTGCGCAAGGAGATCAGGGACCAGTGGGTCCTGCCGGAACGGGTTTAAACAATCTAGGCGACTGGATAAATCCAATGACTATAGAAGAAGGAGATTATGTATTTGATGATCATTCTATTGTTGATCCTACCACATCGATGTGGATTTTCCAGGGAACACCACCCTATACATCCACAACACATCCATATGCCGATCTTACAAACTGGATTGAATTTGAGGCACCCGAGGGGCCGGAAGGGCCAATGGGTCCACAAGGTTTAACAGGCAGCCAGGGACTACAGGGAGATGCTGGAGCAACTGGACCACAGGGTCTTCAGGGACCAACAGGCCTGGCCGGAGAACCCGGGGCAGATGGAGCAGACGGGATTGACGGAGCAGATGGAATTAATGGTTTGAATTGCTGGGACCTGGATGGAGACGGTGTACAGGATGCGCTTGAAGATGTGAATGGAGATGGATTCTGGAATGCCGAGGATTGCCTGGGAGAACAGGGTCCCGAAGCCAGCGATGATCAACAGTTATCATTAACCGGTCTGACTTTGGATCTTGAAAGAGG
>JAUVKW010000032.1 GCA_030596025.1 Bacteroidota bacterium
TATTAGTTTTTATTGACCTCCTTCAGAGATCTTTTATATGGTTTGTCATTAACCGCCCCGTTCCGGGACGGTTATTCAAATTTAGCCACTTTGTGGCAAAAAGCTGTGATTAATCACAATTTGGGTCATGCATTGCACAAAGCAGGATCACAAAGTGCTCACTAAGGTACATAAAGTAGGATTACGTCCCTTTTCAATAACTACTGTGGAGTTGAAATAGTATTTCCAATATAGGAGTTTACATCTGCAAAAGGGATATCTGCACCGTATTGATTGTTCATGATTTCAATAAACTGATTTGCGATAAATGCATTGCCCCTCTGGTTAAAGTGTAGCCCATCCAGAGAGAAAATGCTGTTTAATCCAAGAGTGCCTTCCAGTGGTACTCCATTAAAGTATTTTATATCGGGACTGATTGGTTGTCCCCAGGAATCACATTTAGCAGTTTCGGCAATATCATGTATGATTCCGGCCAGTGGAACCAGGTGAAGTCGTCCCGGGTATTTATTTACCTGGTTTTCAATAATAACATTGTAGCCATCTATTCTTTGTCTGATAATTCCAATTTGTTCGAAAGAAAGATAATGCTCTTCTGATACTGGTATGATAGTTCCATAGCCGTAGTCTATATTTTCAACCGGGTAGCTAAGAAGTATTAATTCTCCGGATACTGTTTGCCTGATTTTAGGTAATGGTGTTATCCCATCCGGATAGACAGCATCTACAAGTTTCTCATCGTAAATTACCGGGAGCTGTGGGGCGAGTATTGATCCTGAATTATCGTAATAAGTAATATATGGACGACGGTTATCAGGATGATTTATATTATGATTGCTTACGGCCTCATTAAAACTTCCATAATATGAATAAATAACACCCAGAGCCGGGTTTTCAAGTCTTAAGAAATTGTATTGATAAGTATAGAAAAATGGCAGGTCATCAAATTGAGGCAACTGGGCAATGAGTCCGCTTGCATTCGGGTTAGTAAGGAGCTGAGTGAGAATTGAATCAATTGCAGATTCAAATAAGTCAATAGCTGTTAAATCTATTTCATTGGTCATCTCCGGATCTGAGGGTGGGTGAGGGTTGCCTGTTCCACCTGAAATTGCATGGACAAGGAAGTCATTCATTCCAATCCAAAGAGTAAAAAATTCAGGATCATTACTCACAACATCATCCAGTAAACTTGAATTCCCAGGGTCACTGGCAAATCTTTCATAATAAATATTGCCTGACAGGGAGGGATCAGGTATTTCAAAACTTTTTGCATAAGGAACAGAAAAATTCCCGGGGACACCCATCTCCCCGGTAAAAGCATCAGGGGTTTCTCCGGTAGTTAATACCCTTTCCGGTTCGGCTTGTGTTTGGCTTGAAAAATAATTGACCCATTTCCCCATTATATTAACACTATCAGAGGCTATTACATTAAACCCATTCACTGAATTTATATCCGCTTGCATAAAAGAAGAACTTTGTCCAAAATTCAGTTGAGTTGAAATAATTTGTGGAAAAGAAGAGCTTTGACCCTGGGAGTAAAGTGCTCCATCCATTGCTCCGGCTGAAAAACCGTCTCCAAGACTAACAAACCTGGTGGCATCAATCGTTCCATTTGAATATTCCCGATCTATTTCCGGAAAATCATAAGTGCATGACATCATCATGAGCATGAACAGAATTGATCCGGATATCAGAAGTCTGTTTACCATAATTTAATTTGCTCTGTTAAAAAGATTTTCTATCATGAAAGAGACATAATAAAACGAGCCGATCTGGGGTCCGCCAAAAGAAGTAGTGTAGTCTATATTGAAAAAATTTGAGACTCCCATTTTAATAATAGATTCAGGGTTATGAAAGCGATATGAGACCTGAATGTCCCAGGTGCCGGCAGGTTCAATCCACCCGTTGCCAAAAGGACTTTCCCATAGTATTTTTGACTGCCACCTCCATACCAGGTTGAAGCCTACATTTTCAAACCCGGGATTATTTTCCATTTTATCCATACGGCGATTCGCAATGGATACATTAAATTTAAATTTAGGTGTGTTAAATCCGGGAATCAAAGGGTCATCTTCTACCTGGGAAATATTTGACCAGGTGGCATTACCTGAAAAAATTATCCCAACTGGCGCAATATACTTCAGGCCTGTTGAAATGCCTTGAATGTCTATAAGATTCTGAGAATTGGTATAAACATAGTAATTGTCCATCTGCGAGGAATTGTTAATCTGTGTAGAGGCAGTATAAAGGTCAGTAGTGGGACTGGTTCGTGGTTTAACTACATCAACAAGGCCAATGAAATTTTTATAAGTGCTGCGATAATACACTGCATCTAAGAAAATTTGATTGAATAATTTTGTTTTATAGCCAATTTCAAAAGAGAATACCTGTTCAGGGGAAAGAGTCTTGATTTCACCCTCCTTTACTATATTCTCTTCCAATATGTGTAGATTATTAAGTGCAGCTTGTTCGGGTGCCATAGGATCATCTTCATTATTTATATCCCTTGCCACGGCGTCATTGAAAGCCAATACCCCTGGGGCATAAAAACTATTTTCCGGAATATTGAGTGTATTTATATTTCCATTCAGTCCTCCTACCAGCCAGGCGGTGCCCAGGTCTTTTTTAGCAAACTGCTCCTTGGCACTTGGGTTTCTGTATCCTGTAAGAAATGAGACTCTGAAATGATGTGTTCCACCCAGGGAATATAATGCTGATAATCTGGGTGCAAAATGACCGGTAAAGTTTTCACTTTTGTCATACCTGGCAGATAAATTGAATGAAAGGGCCTTTTCAAAAAAATTCTTTTGAAGCTGAATATAAAAGCCATATTCATAAAATGAAATATCATTGTCAGATGAATCAGGGTAGATACTACCATAAGATTCCAGATCATAAAACCGGTAATTCCCTCCAACTTCAATGTCAACGAAATCTGTCAGATCAAAAAAATTATATCTGCTTTCCAGGTGATACAGGGCAGAGTTATTGATTGTCTGAGCCCCTTTATTAAAATCTGGCTCATTGATTATTTTATTTTTTTCCTGCTCAAATTCAGGAGTTCCCGGGTCAAGCCTGCCACCATCAGCAAAAGCCCTGGCATCAGCATGATCCCCCGGATTTAATCCAAATACATGACGTGCCCCGGTATAAAGATTGTGATAATCACGAAACCATTTTTCATCACTTTTCCAGCTTCTGTTAAGATGAACGGCAAGAAACCTTGAATCATAGGTGTGTCCTGTTTGTTGCTGAGTGGCATATGCTCTCATTAAGAATTTGTCACTGAGAATTTCAGCTTTTCCCTGGATAATTTTGAAATTAGAAAGTGAAGTTCTGTTATCCTCTGTATAAGCAGTAGTAGCATTTCCATAATTACCCTGAAGGATTGCAGTAAGATTTTCGTTGATTCTGTAATGCATAGAACCTCCAAGTTTAAGACTGAAAACCCCATTGTCAACCAAATATTTATCCCGGTATCCTGTGCGGGAAACAATTATATCCTGCCTGTTTGAACCAATAGGTAAACTGGCAATTACTTCATCCCCGTATTTATTTATGGCGTTATGACCAGGGTCATATTCATAGTGTATACTCCCTGGTCTGATATTGGTTGTGTCATCAGCAAACCAATCCTCCCCTTTCATATATGAAGCATTCACCTTAAATGCAAATTTGTTGTTAAAGGATTTTGCATAACGAACTCCCATATCAACCAGACCTTTACCCATAAACTGAAATGGAGCATCACTACCGGCTTTTACATCGCTAACTCCAGGTTTAAAGTACATGCTCAATCCCTGAAATTTGAATGGGTCTTTACTATTTATTATTAGCAATCCATTTAATGAGTTCCCTCCATAACGCACTGAAGAAGGTCCTGGCAGGAATTCTATAGATTCAACATCAAGTTCACTGGCTCCCATAATATTACCAATTGCAAAATTCATTCCCGGTGCCTGGTTATCCATTCCGTCAACAATTTGTACAAACCGGGTATTTACAGTGGAATTAAATCCCCTTGCGTTTACCGTCATAAATTGCATGCTTTGTTTAATTACATCCACTCCTTTCAGGTTGCTGAGTGCATCGTAAAAATTTGGGGAAGGGCTTTCTTTGATTCCAAGGGCATCTAATAGCTCAACAGAAACAATATTCTTCATTGTTTTCTGTTCCACTTCAACTACAGGTGCTTTAATAATGATTTCCTCGCCTATGTAGGATGTTGGTTTGAGAAGGATATGCAAGCCTGAACTTACCTTTTCATATATCTCTGTTTCCTCAGATTGATAGCCAATCATTGTAAATCTTATGGAGGCAGGAAGAGAGGTCCGGGCTGAAAGGAAAAAATACCCTCTTGAATCTGAAACTGCCCCTGCGCTGGTTCCTTTCAGAACAATATTTACCCCTGAAAGGGGGAGCAAAGTTTCTTCATCAATAATTCTGCCAGATATATCAGTCTTTACCTGTGCAAGAAGAAGTGATTTTGCAGATATGAAGCCAAATATAAAAAACAGGTAAATAGCTTTTCTCATCAATTTTGAAAATGGAAAATTCAAATGTAGAATAAATTAACATTCAAAAGAAGAACATTTATATGCTTTTTCAAATTCTTGTGTACTTTTGTTCTTTAATCAGAAACTATTTCTCTTTTTAAAGATTTATTCTAATTTCGCAAAGCCTAAAGTAACAGTTAAACTAATTTTATTATTTGTTATGACAAGATTTTTCATTTCATTGGTAGTTCTTATTATTATTAGCTTTTCGTGCAGTAATAAGGAGAGCGTAAATGTTGAGATAAAGAATGAGCTTGATTCTGTGAGCTACTTTGTCGGAGTGGTGCTGGGAGAGTATTTACCGGGAGATGGGTTTGACACTACAAATGCCTGGTTGGTAGCTAAAGGACTTATTGATTATTATGAAAAAAACGATTTGCTAATTGAGGTTGAGGATTACAAGGAATTTATAAGAGCTTATGCTACGAGAGAAGAAATGCAGGAATACCTGTTAAAATATGGTGATATCAAGTTGGAGGGGGAGAAATTCCTGGAGGATAATAGTAAAAGAGAAGGAGTTGTAACACTCCCAAGTGGTTTACAATATATGGTAATAAAAGAAGGAATTGGCCCAAAACCAAAACCGAATGATTTGGTAATGGTATATTATAAAGGATGGCTTCTTTCAGGAGAGGTATTCGATGAACACCAGAAAGGAGACCCAATTCCGTTTAAAGTTGACAGGATCATACCCGGTTGGACGGAGGCAATTCAGCTTATGAAGGAAGGAGCTAAGTGGCAGTTATTTATTCCTTATGACTTGGCTTATGGTACGGAAATCAGGCCCTCAAGTATTATTGTTCCTTACTCAATGCTTACTTTTGAAATTGAATTAGTAAAGGTAGGTTCTGAATAGTATCGGGAGCAATAAAAGAAACGAATTAAATTATATTTTTTATTAATTGAATAGATATGGCTTTTGAAATAAGTGGAAAGTTGATTGAGAAATTTGAAACCATTCAGGTAAGTGACAAATTCAGAAAAAGAGAGTTTGTGATAGAAAAGACCGAAACGGCTGGAAGCACTGAATTTAGTAATTATGTAAAATTTCAGTTAACGCAGGACAGGTGTGATTTAATAGAGGCCTTTCATACTAATGATGAGATCAAAATATCCTTTAATATCAAAGGGAATCGTTGGGAACGTGATGGTAAGGTAAGCTACTTCACAAATCTTGATGTTTGGCGCATAGATAAACCAGGTGATAAATTGAAAGGGCCTGATGAGGATGCCTCTTTTCCTGGCGAATCTGATATTCCGGAAGTAGATGTGAATGGCGCAGATGACCTGCCCTTCTAAACCTAAACTGTCTAAAGGGATCTTTGCGGGTATTCAGAGGGTTTTTAATAATGTTTTTTACTGTTATTCAGAAAGACAAAAATCCCAAAACACAATTTTCAAATTCCAACCGAACGAAGTGAGCTCATGAACACCAATTATAATTAATTCTATTGTGAATAAATAAATCTCAAATCTCAATATTCAAATTTCAAACAACAACAGCTACGCAGTTTGGTTATTGGGATTTGGTTATTGATTATTATTTGAGTTTTGGGATTTGTCTTTTGTGATTTTCCGTATGATTCTCTTCTTCACTCACCACTCACCTCTTCTTCAACTTCCTGCTTAAATAAGCCCTGCATCAATCATTCTAACTATCTGATCAATTCTCCGGTCTTCTCCTTTGGCATCAAATTCGGCTTTTAAGTCGTTACCAAAAATTCGGGCCACAGTCTGCCAGAAACCGGCAAACAAATCGCCCCTCATTTCTTTTAACCATTCGTAAGAGGTTTCTCCGGTTTCACGGTCTATGAGCTTGATGAGTATTTTGCCCTGGGTAAAAGTCATTTTTCGAACGTCTGATTCAAACTCACCAACTATCTCCTTCTGAACCTGTTTAATGTATTTTTTCTGTTCCCTGTCATCCTCAATATAAATAAGATGATCATTTATATCATCGAGTTTTATTTTAATGAATTTTGCATAAGGATAAACTTTTTTGACATTTTTCACCAACCTGCTGTATCTGCGGGCATACCTTTTTTTTGTGAATGTCGGATAGCCAAGCACCTCTACTTCATCAAGGGTAAATTGTGGAACCATCTCCCCATCAATTATTGTTGATGGAAGAATATTTAAAGTGTCAGCTCTTTTTGGCTTTGTATCCTGAGCATACAGGTTTCCACAAAACAAAAAAAAGCTAAGTATGTATATCCGGTTTTTCATAAAACTTTCCTGCAAACCAGTTTCAAAAAACATGCCATAATCTGTAAAATTACAAACGAATACTTTCCTACACAATCAAAATCACTATAAGAATCAAATCCCCTATCTTTGTTTGTTGAGAACCACTCCGGAAATCATTGATAAAGAAATGAAAAAACGTCCTTCAGATATTATGAATGATCCAACCTATACCCAGGTGGAAATGCTTGCCTATGAAGAGGTGGTTCCCTTTGTTTTTAATAATATTAAGCAATTTAATCTTTCTACTGTTGTTTTCTATATTACAAATACCATTTTCTTAATTTTCCTGGTTGTGCATTTATTGAGTTCTCCTTTTGAAGGTGGATTTTCTTTGTGGCATTTTCTTTTTAGTGGGGTTTTAGGTTTTATTATTTTTCCAATACTCCTTGTCCCGCTTCATGAAATTCTTCATGCAGCAGTATATAAATTAATAGGGGCTGACCGCATAAAAATTGGCATGAGCTTATCACAATATCTGTTTTATGTAACTGCCGACAGGTTCGTTGCAGGATTTTATGAAATGATTTTGGTGGCTCTAGCTCCCTTTGTTTTAATAAGCACTATGCTGATTTATCTTTTTCTGACTCTGGATTCGGGTATTTCAACTGCCCTGTTAATGAGCTTGTTTGCTCATGGCACAATGTGTATTGGTGATTTTGCTGTGCTTAGCTTCTTTTTTGAAAATGGCCGGTCAAGGCTGCTTACTTTTGATTTGCATGAGGAGAAGAAAGCTTATTTTTACCTGAAGAATAGTCATTAGATAATCTTTAATAAAATGGACTAATAATTACTATTAAGAATAAATGTTGACGGAAGACAGGAGTTGACAACTTCCAATTGTGAAAGGGAAGGCTAATTTACTATTCCCAGTTCAAATCTTATCTTTGGCCTTCATTTCTTATTCAAATATAATCTATGAGTTCATTTAAAGAGGTAATAAGGAATTTCCCGAAAGTTTTCTGGGCTTCAAACTTTATGGAATTGTTTGAACGTTGGGCCTGGTATGGGTTTTATAATGCATTTGCCCTGTATCTTACTCTGTCGAAGGGCTCTGGAGCACTGGGTTTTTCACAGGCCCAGAAAGGTACAATAATGGGAACAGGAACAATGCTACTCTATTTCCTGCCAATTATTACCGGAGCTATAGCCGATAAAATTGGATATAAAAAAGTATTGATTCTGTCTTTTGTCACTTATATTATCGGCTACTATATGGTCGGGAATTTTGAATCCTTTGAGGCAGTTTTCTTTGCTTATATCTTTTTAGCAACTGCAGGGGCTCTTTTCAAGCCCATTATTTCTGCAATGATTGCCAAAACTACTAATAAAGAGTCCTCTTCTATTGGTTTTGGAATTTTTTATATGATGGTAAATATTGGTGGATTTATTGGACCTTTTATTTCCGGATTGGTATATAAAACAAGCTGGGACCTGGTTTTTTATATGTCCATGATTACTATTGGGATTAATTTTATTATAGTCTTCTTTTTCTTTAAAGAGCCTGGAAGGGAAAAAAATAGAGATTCCTTTCTGATGAGTGTGTTGAAAGCACTTAAGAATATTTTTACCACTCTAACAGATTTAAAGTATTTACTTTTCCTGATTATTATGGCAGGATTCTGGACTGCCTTCAATCAGCTTTATTATTCTTTTCCTGTATTTCTGGATGATTGGGTGGATCTTGATCGCCTATCATTATTTCTTGGTCTTGAACCAGGAACCATTACTGCAGTAACGGTTACCAGCCTGGATGCATTATTTATTATTGTTTTGCAACTCTGGATTTCAACCATTGCTATGAGGCACAGACCTCTGAATGCAATGATTACAGGTATATTAATTCTTTCAGTTGGTTTACTTTTTATGTTTACCGGTCAAAATCCATGGATTGCAATATTTGGTATCCTGATTTTTGCCGTGGGCGAAATGGCAAGCTCACCAAAATTTACAGAGTATGTAGGCCGCATTGCCCCGGCTGATAAAAAAGCCTTATATATGGGTACTTCCTTTTTGCCTGTTGCTGCCGGTCATTGGATGGCAGGTTTATTATCCGGAGATCTTTATGCCAGGAAAGCAGAGAAGTTCACGCTTTTGCAAAAGGAGCTTGCAACCAGGGGCCTTGAAATACCTGAGATTACGGAAAACTTTACCAGGGCAGATTTTATTAACAGATCATCAGAACTGATGGGGATGTCCCAGAATGAGCTTACAAACTATCTCTTCAGCCAATACCATCCGGATAGGATCTGGATTCTCTACAGTGGCCTTGCCTTAGGCACTGCATTGTGTTTATTTCTCTATGATCGCTTTATTTTAAAGCGCACCAAAAAACCTTGGCAGCCAAAGGCTTAATTCAGGTAAATATGTAACAAACATAAGAATTACAATCATTGCTATAAACAAAGGTAATAGTGGTTTTACAACATTTTCTATCTTAACCTTTGCCACACTGCAACCGATGAATAATACCGAGCCTACGGGTGGTGTGCATAAACCCACACTTAAATTCAATACCATAATAATTCCAAAATGAACAGGGTCCAGTCCCAACTGATGTTGAACAATCGGCAGGAAAATTGGAGTAAAGATGAGAACTGCAGGGGTCATATCCATAAACACTCCAACAAACAACAATATCAGATTTATAACAAGAAGGATTACAAATGGATTATCACTTAAACTCAATAGGCCGGCACTTACATTTTGTGGTATGTTCTCATAGGCCATAATCCATGAAAGTCCCATGCTTGCAGCAACGAGCAAAAGCACAATAGATGTGGTTTTTATTGATCGGATAAATACTTCAGGCAGATCTTTCCAGCTTAACTTTTTATAGATAAATGCCAGGATCAGCGAATATAAAACAGCCACAGCAGATGCTTCTGTAGCTGTAAAATAACCGGCAATAATTCCGCCGATAACAATAACAAGCATCATTAAACTTGGAAATGCATCAAGAAACTTTAGTGCTCCAAGCTTCGCCCTGTCTTTATATACTATAGTACGTCTTACCATAAATGCAAGAGCTCCTACTCCGAGTATTATTTTGATTAACCGCATAAGCGATGCCCCCAAATTATTACCGGCATAATTAAGTGCAGTCAGAAATAATATAATCATTCCAGTTACAATGAGAACTTTAGACAGAGCCAGGACTACCCCTCTGCCACCTTTACTTTTATATATCAAGAGTGACATTGCTGTCATCATTAAAGCCAGGCCTGTTAGAATACCCGGAATATATCCGGCAATAAACAGGGCGGTGATGGAGGCCCCACCACTTGCAAGAGAATAAACAATTAAAACATTACTCGGAGGAATGGAAAGACCCGTAGTAGCAGAACTTATATTAACTGCAGCACTAAAGTTCTGATCATAGCCTTCCTTCTTCATTTCCGGACCCATTATACTTCCAATAGCTGAAGCAGATGCAGCGGAAGAGCCTGAGATAGCTCCAAAAAGCATATTTGCAAAAATATTTACGAATGCAAGTCCCCCAGGGGTGTTTCCTACCAGCGCCCTGGCAAAATCAATCAGCCGTATGGCAATGCCTCCTTTGTTCATTATATTCCCTGCCAGGATAAAAAAAGGAATTGCAAGAAGAGCAAAATTATCAAGACCCGTTGCCATCCTATGTGCATAAGTCGCAAATGCCGGCAGCATATTAATAGATACCAGCATTGTCAGTATGCCTGAAATACCAATGCTGAATGCAATAGGCACTCCAATGGAAAGTAAAACGATGAAGCTGATCACAAGAACAAGTATTGCAAAATAGTCCATATTTTATTCTGATTGTTTATTGGATCTGAAAAAATTGTCGGTTGCAAAGTAAACGATAAGCAAACCGGAAAATGGAAGTATCAGATAAACATATCCAAGGGGGATCTCAAGAGCTGCAGACTTAACCTCCAGAACGAATCGTGTATAGACCAGCCAGATACCTCCGGTAACAAAAACGAGAAATGAAAAAAGAACAATACTTATGGTGATGATAATATTCAGAATTTTCTTTCGTGCCGGGCCCGACCGTTGAAGCATCAGGTCTATAGCGAGGTGCTCATTCTTTCCAGCTACATAAGCTGCCCCTAACAAACCAACCCAGATCAGGAGAAACCCTGCAAGTTCATCGGTAAAAGAACTTGGTGAGCTAAGAACATAACGACTAACAACCTGCCATAAAACATCCAGGACAAGAATGGACATTATCACTATGAGGACAATTTCAAGGGCTCTGTCAATTTTAACTCTCATATTCTTTCTCATTTATCGGACTGCCTTGATCCTCTGTATGTAGGAATAAATAGTTGGGTGATCTTTATAGCTGTCATAAATATTATCAACTTTATCAGAAAACAGGCTTTTATCAGGATAGTATATTTTAACCCCGGCCTTTTCAACTTCTATTAACGATTTCTTAACCGATTCAGCCCATAATTTTCTTTCAAGAGTAACCGATTTGTTGGCAGCAGTTTGCAGCCAGCCCTGTTCTTCCTGGCTAAGCCCATTCCATATTTTTTTGCTTACTATCAAAACATCAGGAACTGCTGTGTGCTCATCAAGTGAGTAGTGCTTGCAAACTTCGTAGTGGTGTGAGGTGTAAAAACTAGGTGGATTATTTTCAGCACCATCCACTACGCCACTTTGCAGGGCAGTGAATAATTCTCCCCATGACAAAGGAGTGGGAGATCCACCAAGGGCCTGGACCATTTCCATAGCAGTTTTACTTTTCATTACCCTGATTTTAAGCCCTGCAAGGTCGCCAGGTGTTAACACTGGTTGGTCAATTGTATAAAAACTCCTGCTTCCGGCATCATAAAAACAGAGGCCCCTGATCCATTTTTTTTCAGTACTGAGCAATAATTCTTTCCCGATGTCACCATCAAGAACACTGAAAGCATGTTCCTTTGATCTGAATAGGTATGGGAGTCCCAAAACTTTGTAATCATCAGTAAAGCTTTCCATTACTGCTGCAGAAACTTTAGTGATTGCCAGGCTACCTATCTGGAGCAATTCAACACATTGTTGCTCAGAACCCAGTTGACCGCCAGGATATATTTCAATTGTTAGTTTCCCATCAGAAAGTTTTGCGCAATTTTCAGCCATCGATACCATTGCCAGATGTACTGGATGATCTGTTGGTAGTCCATGTGCAAGTTTTAATGACCTACCTCCTCCAGTATTATTACAATGACTAAAAGTTAATAGAAGAGGTAGGGAAATTAATATTTGGTACAATATTATTCTGGTCATTCTGCTCATGTGCATTTATGCCCGGTGAAATTTATAACTTCTGTAGCTAAAGCTTGCTATAACTATAAAACTTATCAGAGGTAATGCAAAAGATACATTTACCGCCGGCATGGAAAATAGCGTTCCCTGGTCAATAATTAAACCCTGGAGTGGAGGCATTAAAGCACCTCCCACAATTGCCATAACCAGGCCGGCTGCACCAAGTTTTGCATCATCGTTTTTTAGCCCCTTCAGTGATATTCCATAAATAGTTGGGAACATCAATGACATAAAGGCTGAAGTGGCAATAAGGCAATATAATCCGGTCATTCCCTGAATAAATATTGTGCCAAGTATAGTAACTGAACCTCCTATTGCGAAGATCATGAGAAGTTTTCCAGAGTTAATGTATTTTAGTAAGAAAGTACTGATAAACCTGTTGCTTATAAACAACACCATTGCAATGATATTGTATTTCTGAGCTGTAGCTTTATCCAATCCCAGATTTTCAGCATAATGAATTATAAAAGTCCAGCACATAATCTGGGCGCCAACATAAAACATCTGGGCAATCACTCCCTCCCTGTACTTCTTGTTAATTGCCAGTCGCTTAAAAATATCGCTGGTTTTTGAAATTTCCTCAGTTTTGTTTTGAGGCATTTTGTATAGGTATAAGACTATAAAAATAATCACAACTACGAGGCCCAGGAGCAGATAAGGGTTTCGTATTATTTCAAGGTCATGTGTTCTGATTATGGCTTTTTCAGCATCACCTAAGTTTGGGAAAATCAGGTTGCCCACTGAATTTCGTTCATCTGATTGTAATGCTGAAAGAATATAATTAGATGCGATAAACATGCCAAGTAGTGACCCCAAAGGATTAAAAGCCTGTGCAAGGTTTAATCTCCGTGTAGAAGTCTCCTCACTCCCCATTGATAGAATATAAGGATTGGCAGTGGTTTCAAGAAATGCCAGACCAAAGGTGAGGATATACAGAGAAACAAGAAAGAAACCGAACATCTCAAATTTTGCTGCAGGGTAAAATAGAAATGCCCCTGTAGCATAGAGTGTCAATCCCAACAGAATACCTCGTTTATACGAATACTTCTTTACAAAAAGAGCTGCAGGAATTGCCATTGTTGCATATCCACCATAAAATGCAAATTGCACAAGAGCAGCTTTTGCATTTGATATCTCCATAACAGTTTTAAATGCTGCAACCAGAGGATTGGTAATATCGTTTGCAAATCCCCACAAAGGGAAGAGTATTGTAATAAGGATAAATGGTATCAGATATTTGGCAGGAACTACACGATTTTTTTTGTCTTTCATTATTTTTGTGTTCAAATCTATAAGGTGGCTTTTATCATATTTTCGGTTCCCAGCCTGGCTCATAAGATCTGCTCCATAATTTCATTGCTTCTTTATCTTTTATGTGTCCGTTTTCTATATCGCAATAAAGGGTTTTTCCGGTTCTGCTGGCAATATTTCCCAGATGACAAAGTAAGGTGCTTTTGCCTCCTTCGTCAATGGGGGAGCGCTGTACGGCTTTTCCTCGTATGGCATCGAAAAAATTCTCAACATGTAGGGTGGTCATGCCGCCACCACCACCCAGGCCAGTTCCTGCTTCACCCAGGTCAGATTTGCTGTCTTTGATCAGCTTTCCGGACAGGTCGAATAACTTATAACTACCCCTGTCAACATAAACAGAACCTTCCGATCCGTATATTATTGTTCCCCGTCCTGCTCCGTAAGTGTCGTATCCATTCCTGCTTTTTCCATCCCATTTAATGGTTTTCTTGTCCGGGAATTTAAATGTTGCATCCATGGTGTCATACATAGTCCATCCGTCATCAACATAATGAAATTTTCCGGCATTTACCGAAACTTCTTCGGGGTAATCAACCTGCAGAGCCCATCTGCCTATATCCAACTCGTGTGTTGCATTATTACCCGTTTCTGCAGTCCCAAAATTCCAGTTCCAGTGCCAGTTATAGTCAAAGTAGATATCCATATATGGAACCCTGGGAGCAGGCCCCTGAAACAGATCCCAATCCAAGCCTTCCGGGGGTGCTGATGGCTCCGGATTTTTTACGCGGCCACGGGTGTTCGTATAGAATGCCACAGCAAGATAAGGATTACCGATAAGCCCATCATGAATCTGCTTAATGATCTTGATAGAATCCGGAGCAGATCTTTGCTGATTGCCCATCTGAACAATTTTCTTATATTTCCTGAGATATTCCAGCAACAGTTCACTTTCACGGGGATTATGTGTTAATGGTTTTTCTACATATACATGTTTGCCTGCTTCAAGTGCCATCCATGTAGCCGGAGCATGCCAGTGATCAGGGGTAGCATTGAATATGGCATCTACTTTTTTGTCATCAAGTGCTTCTCGGAAATCATTGATTATAGCAGGTGTGTACCCGATTTTCTCAGACAGACCGGCAGCTCCTTTTTCCCTTCTTTCCTTCATTACATCACATATGTAGGCCACATGTATATTATCCTTGTTTTTTTCCAGTGGGTCAAAATAGCCCGGCAACCTGCGACCACAACCAACCATTGCAACAGTTATATGGTCATTGGCACCAATGATTCTTTTGTAGCTGCTGGCAGAAAACCCAAGGCCTCCAAGGCTAATGGCAGCGGTTCCGAGAGCTGTTTTTTTTACGAATTCCCTCCTTGTAGATTTCTTTTTCATTTTAATTCAAGTATTTTGATGTTTTTAAATGATACGGTGTTACCATGATCCTGAAGCAGGATATATCCTTCCTTTGCTTCCCCGAAATCCGGCCAGTCTTTATATTTGCTGTTAGCCACCATGTCTTTCCAATTTTGAGAACATCGTTCATATTCTACTACTTTAATATTATTCAGGAAATGTTTTACATTACATCCATCAACAACAATCATGGCCCGGTTCCATGTGCCAATGCCATTAAACATATAACCATTCAGCTTGTCTGTTGATGCCTGTGCCGTTATTATGTCATACAATGAGCCAAGCGTTCTGTTTCCTGCAGTACCCATTTTTGCATCAGGATGATTTTTATTATCCAGGATCTGAAACTCACAGCCAATTGCAGAACCTGGCCCCTTATTCAATTCAGGATCAACAAAATATTTGATACCACTGTTTGCCCCCTCTGTTATACTAAAATCAAGCTTGAGGATAAAGTTCCCGAAGGTTTTGTCAGTAATTATATCTCCACCATTTTCTGATTCTCCTCCTCCTGATTCAAGAACAGTAAGGACACCATCTTTGATTTCCCACCCCTCTTCCGGGAAATGCTCTATTTTAGCACCTCGCCAACCTGCGGTGGTTTCTCCATCCCACAGTAATTTCCAGCCTTCTTTAATTTCCCTGTCTGTAAGTATATTTTTTAAATAACTTATTTCCGGAACTTCAGGATCGGGTTGCAGACGATGAGATTCCAGGTCTTCTGTCATTATCCTGATATTTTTCCATCTGATCTTTTGCCCTTCCTGATCTTTCTTGCTGATGTTATGCACCTGCAGTCCGATAAAACCCGAAGCCGTCATATCATCAACCAGGCAGGCACATTGTATATCATTAACCCAGGTACGTATTGAGTTTCCTACAGCTTCAACCCTGAAATGATTCCATTCCCCCATCCTGAACGCCTCTTTCCCTCTGGGATTCCTTTCCAGATTGTACAGCCATCCTCTTCGGGCTTCATCATAAATCCCTGCTGTCCACCTTCTTTCAAGGGGGTCAATCTCAATCTGATATCCATGTACCCGGCCATTATTGTAATCTCCCAGGCTTTCACTTCTTATCTGTACTCCTGAATTAACTGGAGCTTCCAGCAATACATCAAATTCAAGTATGAAATCACTATAGTTTTTTTCGGTGCAGAGAAAACTATTGGGGGAACCCAACAGGGTTTCTCCAACTATTTCTCCATTCTCAACAAAGTATTTTGCTTCTCCGTTAATCTGGGTCCAGCCTTCCAGGTTTTCACCATTGAATAATAGTTGCCAGTTATCTGTACTGCATGATGAAAAAGCAAGCAAGAGAGATACGCTAACAATCAGATAATTTGTTTTCATAAAAACACATTTTAAAATATGAACTAAAATAATAATAATTTAACTAAAACATGATAACAGATAGAATATTAGCATTAGTGTGTTCAACTATATATTTAGTGATTCAGTATTTGGAGGAATCAGGATTATTTTGCATTTTAACGGAAATAGTTCGGATGTAAATTGCAAGCCTTGACTCAACTTTTCATCTAAAATGGCAAAATCTGAAGAATTCTCCTGTATTGCGGTGGATATGGGAGCCGGAAGTATACGGATAATGCTTGGCGTAATCAATAAAGCCGGATTATCATACAGGGAAATATATCGATTCAGTAATGAAATAGTAAACCTGGAAGACCATGAAAGATGGGATATGGATAAAATCGTTTGTGAAATCAAACTGGGCATTTCAAAAGTTATTAAAGAACATGCAGATACACTGGTAAGCATCGGGGTGGATTCGTGGGGGGTAGACTTTGTACTCCTTGATGAAGCCGGCGAGTTGGTTGAAATGCCTGTTTCATACAGGGATAGCCGTACAGATGGTATACAGGCTAAATGGACAAAAGAAATGACTGAGATGGAGACCTTTCAGCGGACTGGCATCAATTTCTACATTTTTAATTCCCTCTACCAGCTTCTTTCGATGAAGGATTCGGAAATTCTAAGAAAAACATCCCGTATCCTGTTTATACCAGGTTATATTAACTTCCTGTTATCAGGTAAGGCTTTCAACGAACTTACCATATCATCCACTTCACAGATGCTGGGAGTGGGAGGGGACCAATGGGATACTAAGATTCTGGATCATCTTCATCTGGATAAAACTAAACTGGGCAAGCTTGTATGGCCGGGGAATAAACTAGGTAAAGTTAAAATTTCGGAATGCGGAACCACACATATGGAAACCATTGCGGTCTGTGGGCATGACACCGCCTGTGCCGTTGCGGCCTTACCGGTTGAAAATCCTAATTTTGCTTATATTTCATCGGGTACCTGGTGTATTGTGGGGGTTGAATCAAATGTGCCATTTATAAGCGAAACGGCACTAAAACTCGGATTTACCAATGAACGTGGGTATAATAACACTTATCGCACACTTAAGAATATTGTAGGATTGTGGCTTTTGCAGGGATTAAAAAAGTACCTGCCAGGGAAGATTTCCTTTTCGGATATGGAAAATATGACCCTTGGCGATGGGCACTCACCACAGGTAATCAATCCGGATGATCCGCTTTTCTATAATCCGGATGATATGAAACAGGCATTTGATGTTTATTTCGTGAAAACCGGACAGGAACTACCTGATGATTTTAATGGCTATATTCGTTGTGCATACGATAGCCTTTGTTTCTCATTCAGATACTATATCGAACAATTGGAATTATTATCAGGAAAGAATATTGAAGTACTACACCTGATAGGTGGCGGTAGCAAGTCAGATTATCTGAATCAGAAGATTGCCAATATTTGTGCAAGAAAGGTAATCTCTGGTCCCATTGAGGGTGCTACCATTGGAAATATTCTTATTCAGGCAATTGCCATGGGGAAGATAAAAAGCCTGGATGAAGGGAGGAAGCTTGTGAAGGATTCATTTCCCGGGACAACTTATTTGCCGAAACAGAAGAGACCCGATACCGATAAACGATATAAAAAATTTGTAAGATTAATAAATAACTAAAACAATTCGCGATGATTGCAAACAGATTAATTGGACAGGCTCCAAAAATCGGAATTAGACCAACAATAGATGGAAGGCATGGGGGTGTCAGAGAATCATTGGAAGAACAAACTATGCAGATGGCCAAAAGGGCAGCAGATCTCATTGAATCACATTTGAAGCATCCTGATGGAACAAATGTGGAATGTGTTATTCCCGATACTTGTATTGGTGGTGTGGCAGAATCTGCAGCCACGGCTGATATGTTTGCAAGGGAGGGTGTTGGTGTCAGTCTGACTGTAACTCCATGCTGGTGCTATGGTAGTGAGACCATTGATATGGATCCCATGCTCCCAAAGGCAATATGGGGTTTCAATGGTACGGAACGACCCGGGGCAGTGTACCTTGCTGCAGCACTTGCAGGTCATAACCAGAAGGGATTACCTGCATTTGGCATTTATGCTAAAGATGTTCAGGATTCAGATTCTACAGATATACCCGAAGACGTTAAAGAGAAACTGTTGAATTTTGTGAGAGCCGGACTGGCAGTGGCACATATGAAGGGAAAGTCCTATCTCTCCATGGGGAGTGTATCTATGGGTATTGCAGGATCTATTGTAGATGCCGGCTTTTTTGAGGAATACCTGGGTATGCGCTGTGAATATGTAGATATGTCTGAGTTTAACCGGAGAATAGAAGAAGGAATTTATGACAAAGAGGAACATAAAAAGGCAATGGACTGGATAAATGATAATTGTAAGGAAGGTGAGGATTTTAACCCACTGGAGATACAAAAATCAATCGCGAAAAAACAGGAGGAATGGGAGTTTGTAGCTAAAATGGCCCTTATTGGACGAGACCTGATGGTGGGAAATCCAAGGCTTAAAGAGCTGGGATTTGGGGAGGAGGCCATGGGGCACAATGCGATCGCTGCGGGTTTCCAGGGACAACGGCAGTGGACCGATCATTATCCTAATGGTGATTTTATGGAAGCAATACTTTGTTCATCATTTGACTGGAATGGGATAAGGGAGCCTTATATGCTGGCAACTGAAAATGATAGTTTGAATGCTGTGGCCATGCTGTTTGGGCACTTACTTACCGGTTCAGCTCAGGTGTTTAGTGATGTGCGCACTTACTGGAGTCCGGAAGCGGTTAAGCGGGTTACCGGATTTAATCTTACCGGGGATGCAAAGGATGGATTTATCCACCTTATTAATTCCGGGCCTTCTGCACTTGATGGAACAGGACAACAGTCAATTAATGGGAAGCCTGCTATGAAACCCTGGTATGAAATTACAAAAGAAGAGTCTCAAAAATGCCTGGACAAAACTAACTGGGGAGCTGCTATTACCGAGTATTTCCGCGGAGGCGGATTTTCATCGACCTTTAATACCAGGGGAGGAATGCCTATTACCATGAGCCGGGTCAATATTATTAAAGGATTAGGCCCTGTATTGCAGATAGCAGAAGGATATACTATAGAGCTACCTGAAAAAGTGCACACTATACTTGTTGAACGTACCAATCCTACCTGGCCAACAACATGGTTTGTACCAAGGCTGACAGGTGAAGGGAATTTTAAGGATGTTTATTCGGTTATGGCTAACTGGGGAGCAAATCATGGAGCTTTCACATATGGTCATATCGGAGCCGGGATGATTTCGCTGGCATCTATGCTACGAATACCTGTATCTATGCATAATGTTCCTGCAGATAAAATTTTCAGACCGTCTGCATGGGCAGCTTTCGGACAGGAAAATGAGGGAGCAGACTACAGGGCTTGTGAAAATTATGGTTCGCTGTATGGTATTTAATCCGGGCAAAACATTTTACATAAACATAACTTTTGAGACAGCCCCTAAATTTGAATATCCGTCCCTGAAAGGGGAGTTAGAAAAACAGCACCAGGCTTCAGCCTGGTGTTAAGGCATAAGTATGAGTCAGGTTTTGGCGCAAATTTTGCCTTGCGCTAAACCTATAGATATGCCCGGGTGAAAGGTTTATTGAAGGCTGCAAAATTTGTGACAAAACCCAAAAAGCAATACTATTTTGTATTAAAGGCAGATTATGTGTCAGTTAAGACTATTACATTGAGGTTTGCTCGGAAAACAAAAGCTTAAATTCTCCTCCTTTTTTTCAAGGAGGAGTACGCTGGCGAATGATTTAATCAATTTGAGAAAGCAATCTTATGGTTTTACTTTATGTTATTTTTGGAAGTTAATAATATAAATTCGCCAGGGGGAGGTGGTTCTATAAAACCTGGCAGACATGCTCACTACTTCTATATACTAAAACCGTCCAATCAGACTGTAATCTTCGGTGTTGCAGAACACCTGACTATAGAATGAGAACCCGGTGCGACTGGTTTCCATTTTCCGGTCAAGCCGGAGGATGGGGTGATTTTTCCTGACTCCAAAATGCTCCCGGATCTTTTCATCCGCTGTAATTGCCAGTATCTTCTGTTCTCCTCCTTTTACCTGGATGTGGTAGTGTTTCCTGAGTATTTCAAACAGCGACCTGTTTTCAAATGTTCGTGAAGTAAAACGTGGAAGGTTCAGGTTGGGGATCATGGTGATGTCATAAAAAACCGGGACTTTATTGATCAGCCTCAGTCGCTCCAGGTAAATACAACCTACACTTTTCTCCATATCTGTAATATTAAAACCAAAGGCATAATCCCAACTCCTGATTTGTGGTTTAACAATGATATGGGTAGTGAGTTTACCCTGTCCGATTGCAGATGTTGTGCCGGTTAAAGAGAGTATCCCAATTCCTTTGGGTTTACCCTGTACAATGCTACCCTTGCCCTGCTGCCGTATAATAAAACCTTCATTAACGAGCATGTATAACGCGTTTCTTACAGTGGGGCGGGTAAGGTGATGGGCAGCACACAATTCATTTTCAGAGGGAAGAAAATCACCCCGCTTATAACTGCCGTCTTCGATCAGCTTCCGGAGTTTTTCATATAGTTTACGATACTGTGGAGACTCTTTGATTACCATTGAAACTAGTATGAATATGTAAGCATCAAAAAATTTAGTTGTAAATATAAGTATAGATTTGAAAATGACAAAATATTTTGTTGCAAGCTTGTTAAAAGGCAGACATACAGCAAGATAGGGTTACATCAAATAATTCACTATAATTATTTTTCTTATCTGTAAAATAATATTATATTTGCACTTGTATATACAAGTAAGATAAAACATTAAACTAAACGAATAGATGGCTACTGTAATTAAAATGCCTAAACAAGGACAATCAGTGGAGAGTTGTATTCTTACAGAGTGGTATAAGAAAGTGGGAGACCAGGTGTCGCAGGGAGATTTGCTCTTTGCATACGAGACAGACAAAGCGGCTTTTGAGGAAGAGGCATCGTCAGACGGCATATTACTGGCCAGTTTTTTCGAAGAAGGGGATGAGGTACCGGTTTTAGAGACTATTGCTGTGATAGGTGCTGAAGGGGAATCATTTGAAGAGTTTCGTTCTGGTACTGAAGAGGCTGCAAAGGTAATTGCGGGAAATGCTAAGGAGACGACTCAACAGCTCGCATCTGAAACTAAAAGCATGTTCCAATCTGATTTGAATCAGGAGGTAACTCAGCCGGTTAGTAATGGCAGAATTGCCATTTCTCCACGTGCACGAAAGCTTGCCAGAAAGAAACGTGTGGTTTTTGAATCTATTACCGGATCTGGTCCCGGGGGAAGAATTATTGAGAGGGATATCCTGGAAGAGGTCAGGAAGGGCAAACGATTAACTCCTCTGGCAAAAATGAAGATGGAAGATACAGGACTGGCAGTTCCGGGTAAGGGTAAGGCTCCATACGGAAAGATTACTTCAAAAGATCTTGTGGAAGGCAAGATGTCATCTGAAGGTATACAGCAGGGAAAATACACAGATGTTCCTTTAAGCAATATGCGTAAGATCATTGCAAACGCTATGCACCAGTCGCTTCAGAATTCAGCTCAGTTGACCCACCACCTCAGTGCCAATGCCTCGAAGATGCTTCAGCTCAGAAAGCAGGTAAAGAGCAGGATGTTGGAAGGATACTCCTATAATATCACGCTGAATGATATGGTATGCTATGCTTTGATCCGTGCACTGAAGCAGTTCCCGGATGCTAATGCCCATTTTATAGAAGATAAGGTGCGAAGATTTAATGATGTGAATCTTGGCCTGGCTGTGGATACCGACAGGGGGTTGATGGTGCCTGCACTGCTTAATGCAGATATGCTTTCACTTCCTGATCTCTCATCAAAGCTGAAAGAGGTGGCTGAAGCCTCAAAAATGGGAAATATCTCTCCGGATCTGCTGGCACCACAGGCTGCATCCTTTACTGTTTCTAACCTTGGTAATTATGGTGTGGAGATGTTCACTCCGATCATTAACCTGCCACAGGTGGCCATCCTAGGTGTAAATACCATCATTCAGCGACCTGTTGTCATGGAAGACGGATCCTTTGGATTTCAGCCTTTTATAGGTCTGTCACTTACATATGACCACAGAGCGCTGGATGGAGGTCCGGCTACACTTTTCCTGGCTGAAATTAAGAACCAAATAGAAAAGCTCTCCCCTGAATTGCTTTGAAACTAATAATAATAGAGTTGTAATACGAAAATCAAGATATTAAATCCATAAAAAGATGCCGAAAACACAATTTATTAATCCGCTGGAGTTAAGAAAGCCAAAAACATTGGAGCTGGGATCAATTCCTGTTAATGCCTACGATAAATCAATAAAGGAGGAGTTATCACGCTATTCGAAGGATGACATGCTACGGATTTACAGGGATATGTTTATCATCCGTGAGTTCGAAACCATGCTGAACCTGATTAAAACAACCGAAGAGTACAGTGGTATTCCCTATTCACATCCTGGACCTGCTCACCTTTCTATCGGACAGGAAGCTGCTGCAGTGGGAATGGCTTATCACCTTGATATGGATGATTATATTTTTGGATCACACCGGTCGCACGGAGAGATACTGGCCAAAGGGCTTTCTGCCATTCAGAAGCTGGATGAAAACAGGCTCTATGAGATCATGAAGACTTTTTTCGATGGCCGTATCCTGTCCATTGTGGAAAAAGGGCATCAGGGTGATATAAAATCATTAGCCATTAAGTTTCTAACTTATGGCACCCTGGCTGAGATCTTTGCCCGGGAAACAGGTTTTAACAAAGGCCTGGGAGGATCCATGCATGCGTTTTTCACACCCTTTGGCATATATCCAAACAATGCTATTGTTGGTGGTTCGGGAGATATTGCCGTTGGGGCAGCACTCTTCAAGAAGGTAAACCGGAAATCAGGTATCGTGGTGGCGAATATCGGGGATGCTTCCCTTGGATGCGGGCCGGTATGGGAGGGGATGACTTTTGCAGCCATGGACCAGTACCATGAATTATGGGAGGGAGACATGAAAGGAGGCCTGCCTGTTATTTTCAATATCATGAATAACCAGTACGGGATGGGTGGCCAGACCTGCGGTGAAACCATGGGATATACTGTGGCCGCCAGGGTAGGTGCAGCAGTAAATCGTGAGAACATGCACGCTGAACGTGTTGATGGCTACAATCCGCTGGCGGTAATCGATGCCTATGAACGAAAGATGCAATTGCTAAAAGAGAAGAAGGGCCCGGTTTTACTGGATGTGCTGACATACCGTTTTAGTGGTCACTCACCTTCCGACTCTTCCTCATATCGTTCTAAAGAAGAGGTCGAAGCATGGGAATCAGTGGATTCCATCGAATCATATAGCAAAGAACTTGTTAATTCAGGAGTGGCCGATAAGGCGATGCTGGAGAAGATCC